>JAJEAQ010000660.1 GCA_022822685.1 Trichodesmium sp. jk18x7bins.61 | reverse complement strand
CTTTTTCTCTCATCTTCTTTCCGACAGAGGATTCGGCCGAGATTCCTCTAGGCTTACTGATAGATTTCAGACTCTTTTGGACTCTTTTGGATTTACCTTGTTGTATCAATTGAAGTTTTGAAATAGTTGAGCCTCCCCCCCGTAGAAAAGGATGGTTATCTTTCCTGCGGTGAGAGTTTTGTTTCTACATTCTAAGAACCATGTAATCTTAGAATCGCTCACTTACCTTTTGGTTCAGGCCTGTCAGGAATTATTTGGCCTGTTGATCATGACCCAGTTTAATCGATAACTTAGACTGTGTTCATCCTTCTATTTCTCCTTCGACTACTGATTGATTCCTATCAGCTTCGGCTACTTTTAGCGTCTGCATTCCATCCATTTTGTTACCTACTTTGGATGTGACGTACCGTTCTAGACGGGTTACTCTATGAGGGTTCGGGGTAGAAATCCCTCATAGACTTGGTGTCTCAGTTCAATTGACCAGTTCAGGTCGCGCCAAGTTTTACTCCTCACCATTACTATGCAGGACTACCAATAATTTATCATCTAGGAAAAATGGAAGAGACAAAATTAAAGAGAGAGTCTTCTTTATACCTTGAACAAAGGTGGTCAGATTAAATACGCAGATAACTACTCCAAAGTAGAATTAAAACTTTGGAATGGTAAAAATTGGGATTGCCTGAAATTATGGCAAGGCAACAGGCAACAGGCTACAAGGTTATAGAACCCATTTGAGATCTCCTTACCTAATCATCAGCCTCACAGTTTCTTGGTTTGATCAAAACCCCGCCCTTAAGGTAAACCCCCCCCGATCGGGCGGGGTATAGAATAAATAGATATTCAAGGCCATTACAAGGCCGGAAATTACTTGATATACTAGCTACTTCAGAGGCTGATTTTACTTGAAAAAGATACCAAATGGGTTCTATAGAGGACGCGGGAAAAAGTATATGGGTCATAACCGGATTTGGTATGAATTATCAGAGATTGTTTGTAAAACTAAGATTGAATTCTTGCGTAAGGTAAGCCCTTGGGTCGATATCTCCTCATATAAGACCTCGCCCTTACGGGCGGGGTTTAAATAAAGAGTTTTAGTTGTCCGCCGTCGGCCACCATAATTAAAAACTCTAGCTATCTTAATATTTACTTGACAAACAGTCTCTCAAGGATAGAAACTCAACTGGGGCAGTCCCAAAGTTTCTTCCCAACCCATCATCAGATTCATACACTGAACTGCTTGTCCAGCTTGACCTTTAATCAGATTATCAATTGCTGAAATGATAATCACTCTATTAGTACGCTGATCGACTTCAATACCAAGGTAACAGAGATTAGTGCCGCCAGCCCATTTAGTTTGAGGATATGTGCCACTAGGCAACACTTTCACCCAAGCAGAATTACGATAGAAAGCTTTATAAATAGTGAGTAAGTCTTCTCTTACTAATCCAGGGTCTCGGAGAGTACCGTAGACTGTTGCTAATATTCCCCGTACCATTGGGGTCAGATGAGGAGTAAATTGCACCTTTACATCATGGCCTGCTAAATCACTACAAATTTGTTCAATTTCTGGGGTATGCCTATGATTACCTACTCCATAAGCACCGATAGAGTTATCAACTTCAGCTAGTAATAAATGAATAGATCCTTTACGTCCACCTCCAGATGTACCTGTCTTCGCATCAATAATTGCAGTTTCTGGTACAATTAATCCCTGTTTAAATAGTGGGGATAGTGCTAAGAGGCTAGCAGTAACAAAGCAGCCAGGGCAACCCACAAGTTGGGCATTAGCTATGCGACCGCGATATAATTCTGGTAAGCCATAGACAGCAGTAGCTGCTATTTTTTTGTCTGTGCGTTCCCCACCATACCAAGATTGATAAGTTTCAAGATTCGCAAACCGATAGTCAGCCGACAAGTCTAAGACTTTACATCCTTTTTCTAATAGAGTTGGCGCTATCTTCCAAGCTAAACCATTAGGTAGAGACAAGAAGACAATTTCACATTTGCTGGCGATCAGATCCAAATCTATTGGCTCTACCATTAGGTCTACCGAATTTAAGTGGGGGTAGATTGAAGAAAAAGGTTTTCCAGCACTGCTCTCTCCTCCCAGGTAAACAATTTCAACTTTTAGATGATCTTGAAGAAGCTTGACAAGTTGCACCCCGCCATAGCCAGAAGCACCTACAATTCCTATTGGTACAGGTGCTGATTCACTCATAATGTTAACTCCTAAGTAATTTCAGTAGCAAAAATTTTCACTTTTGCTGCATTTTAGTACCAAATTTTAATTTGGGTGGTATTCTACGCTTTGTTTTCTCATTTTTATTTTGTTGATGGGTTAAAAGGTCAGGTATCCCTAGCGGTCGGCGCAGCCGGCCGTAAGGCCAAGCTATGGGGCAAGTCAGACCCTATCGTTTGGCCATGCCAGATAGAATCGCGATCTGAATCTCGGTAGCAACCCTGCCCTATAAGTTAAGTTTTTCGGGTGTGGACGACATGAAAAAATTTCTATGAGAATGTCGAATAAGATCTTGTGTATTGACAATATAAATGTCAGAGTAAGAAAATTTAAGGCATAGGTCAGGATGTAAAATATAGAGAGCATCAACTTTTCTCGGATAAAAATGTAGTGATCATCGAAAAGAATATGTTTCCAGTGCATCGTCCTCGTCGTCTTCGTAACCATCCTCAGCTACGTCGTATGGTACGAGAAAACATTGTCAGTGTTAACGATCTGATCTATCCTCTGTTTGCAGTACCAGGGGAAAGTGTAGCTAATGAAGTTAAGTCAATGCCAGGAGTCTATCAACTGTCGGTAGACAAAATTGTTGCGGAAGCCAAGGAAGTTTATGATTTAGGAATTCCTGCGATTATCTTGTTTGGCATTCCTGACAATAAAGATACTGAAGCTACAGGGGCTTGGCATGACTGTGGCATTGTGCAAAAAGCTACAACTGCAGTTAAAGAAGCAGTGCCAGATTTATTAGTGATTGTAGATACTTGTCTGTGTGAATATACTGCTCATGGTCATTGTGGTTATTTACAGGTGGGAGATTTAACAGGTCGTGTATTAAATGATCCTACCTTGGAGTTACTGAAAAAAACTGCTGTTTCTCAAGTTAAAGCTGGTGCTGATGTAATTGCACCATCTGGTATGATGGATGGTTTTGTACGAGCAATTAGGTTAGGTTTAGACCAAGCTGGGTTTGAAAGTATTCCGATTTTATCCTATGCTGCTAAGTACGCTTCCTCATACTATGGACCGTTTAGAGATGCTGCTGATTCTGCTCCTCAGTTTGGCGATCGCAGAACTTATCAAATGGACTCAGCAAACAGTCGAGAAGCTCTGAAGGAGATTCAGCTTGATATTAGGGAAGGAGCAGATATGCTAATGGTAAAACCAGCTTTAGCTTACATGGATATTATTTGGCAAGTTAAGGAAGCAACTAATCTACCAGTAGCAGCTTACAATGTTTCTGGAGAATATTCCATGATTAAAGCTGCGGCATTAAATGGTTGGATAGATGAGCAAAAAGTAGTTATGGAAACTATGACTAGTTTTAAACGTGCAGGTACTGATTTAATCCTAACCTACCACGCCAAAGATGTTGCTAGATGGCTCCAATAATTAAAAAACTTGGTTTTTAGTTGCGATGTGGTGTCTCATATAGAATCCGGTTATATAATAATATATGTAGATGCAGGAGTTGGTGAATGTGTAATGCTTTTGTCTCAAATATCTATGAAAAAAACTATAGTTGTAAGATTCATAAATACTGAAGAGCATGACCTAATCAACAACCCCTAGATGCAGCTAGGAATGACTTGGTTTCTGGTATCTTTAACCCGCTACTTGCAAGATCTAATCAACCGGATTTCATATCAATTAGAGTTATAGCGTGGTTAATAAACGAGGAAACTCTTTTGACATACTCCCGACGGTGCGCGATCGCGAGCACCGCGGTATCCAATAACCGAAATATAATCGATTGCGGTTTAGACTCCTGGTGATGCCTTCCCCCTGTATTGATAATTGATCATTGATAATTGACAATTATTTGTAGACTAAGGAATGAGGGTAAAATAAAATACAGAATTTCAAGAGCAAAGCTTAAATAGGTCAAAGCTCAGTGTTACTAAATTATATAAGTAATTAAATTCTTATTCCTAACCCACTTAGGTGGACAAACAGTTCCAAATTTATTGTTTTCCAGATCATCAATATTTGCCCACCCTACTAGCACGTCTAGCTTAATTTTGTGAGTAAAGTAATTGCTAATCAGCTTACGAAATTAAGATTTTGGGATTTTATTTACCCATCATTTTAGCCTAGACGCGCTACTACAACTACTAAGACAAAGACTACCTTTTTTGAATTTGGTAAGAGAGAGACGCTCACATTATTAACCTTCATAAAATAGAAACACCACTACTTCTCACTTTTGGGCGTTGGTTAATTATGGGATGAATTTGTTTGCTTAGGCAACCCTAGTCTGGGAAAATTTCCTAAGTCCTGATGCCTAATTCATCCCCCTACTAAGCAACGCCCACTTTTGTCTTTTGTCTACTTATTCCCTCTGCCTTTTTCAAGGAACTAACTGTTGAATTCGTGCCAGAGGAATTTCCACCAATTCACGACGATAAGTTAGTTCATAATCAAGTTGATAGACAACTTTTTCTAGCATATACACGTCCAAAATAGTCTGCATTTCCTGTTCAGTTTTAGGCAAGAATGAACTTGACATTGCACTCTCAAGATAAGCTTTGAGAAAAGATAGGCTGACCCAGTTATACCAAAATGTAGACCATTGTTCCATTGCCAGCAAATTTTCAGGACGAATCATCCCATTCTTAATTTCTTCCCGAAGAGCAACATTAGCCACATAATAAAAAGACTCTAACATTGATGCTACATCTCGCAGTGGCGATCGCTTCATCCGACGTTCATTTAAAGGTCTTACAGGCTCTCCTTCAAAATTAACAATGACAAAATCTTTACCTGTAAACAAGACATGCTCTAAATGATAATCTCCATGACAACGGGTACGCATAGCAGTAATTTTTCGTTCCACCACAGAAGACAAATTCCCCATAATTCTATCTTGACGATTAATCACACTTTGAGCTAGCTGTTGGATATCTTGTGAAAATCCTGATAAGTGTTTTTTCAGCTTTAATAAAGTCTTTCCTGCCTGGTTTCTCATGTACTGATAAGCTGACCTCTGATCAAAAGCCGTAAATTGCTCTGGAACAAAATTCGGGTGCTCTGAATCAGATGCTAAAGCATGATGAATTTCTGCTGTTAGTTTTCCTAATTGTTCGGCTAAACCTAAATATGAACCAATCAGATCATAGACTTCTTCAGTCACTTCAGTATTAAAACTACTATTAACAGTAACCACAGGAATTTCTAAGTCATTTATAGATACCTGCCCCACCATAATTCTGTCAAAATAATCTCGGAGAATATCAGAAGTATAAGACCAACCATCTATCGCTTCCGGGATAAATTCTTGTAATATGCCAATCGTAATCAAGTTAGCTTCTTGTGGATGATATTCTAAATATCCTGCTGTCTGAGAAATATGCTCTGCAACTATGGCGTTTTGAGAACTAGCTTTTTTTGTCAGGAAGTTCCCAATTTCTAAGTCTGGATTCATACCTGCTTCTAATTTCCGGAATAACTTAAACATCAAATTTGTGCCTAAATAAATCAGATTTTTATTGTGTTTTCCCGATGAGATATTGGGGTTAATATCACCTGTACTTGTCTGCATTATTTTGGCTAATACATTAGTTGCAGTTCCTTTGATAAAACCATTATTTCCTTGATATTTTTTGTTTTTAGTAATTGCTTCTAATGGCATGGTCAAGAAATCTTTGTCTCCCAACACATCAAATAAAATTCCTGATTTCTCTTGTTGCTGTATCTGCAATTCTGCAATAATTTTATCTTCAGAAATTTTGGGGTTTGTTTCTTCCTGACTTTGAATGTAGCTCAGAGGAATAAAGTATGTTTCTGTTGCTCCTTCTGTGTAGTGAAATTCGATAAATACAAAGGCTGTTTCTTTTTGTTTATACTCAACTGGAATAACTTCAATTATTTCTGTTGATTGGATGACTTTGTTTTGGCCTCCAAACCAAGAAAAAGCACTTAAGTAATTGGGCAAAATTGACTCTAATCTCTCCTTAATTTCAGCCTGAGAAAATATATTTTGCCAATTCCCTGCTACTGTCAGTATTGGAGGTTTGCTAAAAGGTCTTGGAGTTTCAATATAGGTTTGTTGTAACTGTAGAGTAAACCAATAAAAAGAATAAGGACTAAGACTAAAAAAGTATGGACATTCTTGAATCGGGGGAAACTTAGTCCGACCAAAAATTTCCACGGGAACCATACCATTAAAAGCTGATAAATCTAATTCTACTGTTTGAACGAAGCGGGAGAGATTCGCAACTACTAGAATATGTTGGCCAGAGTAAGTGCGGGTAAAAGCCAAGACCTTTCTATTTTCAGGATGCAACAGTTCAAATGAACCACGTCCAAAAGCCTGAAAATGTTCCCTAGTGGAAATCAAACGCTTCATCCACCACCATAGAGAATTAGAATTAGCCTGTTGGGCTTCTACATTAATTGCTTCATAGTGATATTCAGGGTCTACAATAACTGGAGCATATAGCTTTTGTGGATTAGAACGACTAAAGCCTGCATTACGGTCAGCACTCCATTGCATAGGAGTCCGCACACCGTTGCGATCGCCCAAATAGATATTATCTCCCATACCTATCTCATCACCGTAATATAAAACAGGAGTACCAGGCAAGGACAACAATAAACTATTGAGTAACTCTATTTGACGGCGGTCATTTCCCAATAGAGGGGCTAAACGACGACGAATACCTAAATTTATTCTGGCCTGCGGATCTTGGGCATAAGCCTTATACATGTAATCTCGGTCTTCATCACTGACCATTTCTAGAGTTAACTCATCATGGTTACGTAAAAACAAAGCCCACTGGCAGTTATCAGGTATAGAAGGAGTTTGATTGAGAATATCAGATATAGGAAAATTATCCTCCATCCGCAAAGCCATAAATAGACGAGGCATTAGAGGGAAATGGAAGTTCATGTGACACTCATCTCCAGCCCCATAATATTTAGCCGCATCTTCCGGCCATTGGTTAGCCTCTGCTAATAACATGCGGTTGGGGTATTTCTCATCAATATGTTTTCGTAACTTTTTGAGAAAAGCATGGGTTTCTGGGAGATTTTCGCAGTTAGTACCTTCGGCAACACAAAGATAGGGAACAGCATCAAGACGCATACCATCAACCCCCATACTCAGCCAGAAATCTGCCACTTCCAAAACTGCATCTTGTACTGCAGGGCTGTCATAATTGAGATCTGGTTGATGATAATAAAAGCGATGCCAATAGTACGCTTGAGCAACAGAATCCCAAGCCCAGTTAGAATTTTCGAAATCTTGGAAAATAATGCGGACTTCAGGAAACTTATCAGCACTGTCACTCCAAATATAAAAATCTCTTTCAGCACTGCCTTTAGGAGCGCGACGTGATCTTTGAAACCAAGGATGTTTGTTGGAGGTGTGGTTAACGACAAGTTCAATAATGACCCGAATACCTCGATCATGGGCAGCATCTAGAAGTTCTTGAAAATCTTCTATGTTGCCATAGATGTCATTAATACTTTTATAGTCAGCAATGTCATAACCATCATCTCTAAGTGGGGAGGGGAAAAATGGTAGAGTCCAGATTGCTGTTACTCCTAAGTCTTGTAGGTAGTCTAACTTTTCTGTAAGCCCCCGAAAATCTCCCATACCATTACCATCACTATCAGCGAAGGCTCGAACTGGTACTTCATAAATGACGGCATCTTTGAACCAAAGTGGATCGTTTTTCAGCATGGAGTAAAACTTTCTACAGTTGAGGATATGAGACTTCTTGCACAAGTAAAGTCACACTTCAAAAAACAAAAGCAAGAGAAATTGATGATTTGTGTATTGTAATGTCTTTGACTTTTAGTTTTGCAAGGTAAATATGTAATTAATATTATCATTTTGTCGGGCTTGAAACTAGGTCTTTGGCCATTTTTTTTGATCAAGCCTCTTGGGGATGCCTTGTTTCTCTTTCCTACAACCCTATGAGCTAGGCGAGCCAGATGTTCGCACTGTAGTACTTCCTGTTGCTCGGCAATTTTAACAACTTTCGGCCGCGGCAAGAGGCAAGAGGCAAGAGACAAAAGTACTGTTATAAGAGGGTTTGTTGTCCCTCACTATCAGTGATCAGTTAAGTAGGGGACAATTATTTGTGAAGAGCAACTTCAAGTCATTACCGGAACCACTGATAACTGTTTGAATCCCCCATCAGAAGCCGTCCCTCTTGCCAACATGCCTTTTTGCCTATTGCCTTAAATTTTTGATCCTAATGACAGGATATCTTGTTACAATGTTTAACATAATTCCTTAAAATTTTCCAAAGTTTTATGAATGTGGAAACGATATCATCTAAACCTCCGGAAGAAGATTTTCATTCAAATACTCAGACTAAACTGACATTAGAAACAGCAGAAGTTAAAGCGGTGCCAGTGAATAACACAAATGCGGTTCAGTCTGGAAATTTTCCAGAGCAGAGAGAAAGTAATACACCACGCTACGATCCAGAAGCAATTACAGCCTTCTACAGTCAACGTCCTTTCCAGGTATGGAGACGGCGAATCATTGTTTTATGGACTTTTGTGTTATTTTATTTTAGCTTATGGTGGGACAAACTTAGAGGTAAAACTACTAAAAATGAGCAGAAACGGGCAGTTAAGTTAAGAGAGATTTTGACAAATTTCGGTCCGGCTTTTATTAAAGTGGGACAAGCACTATCTACTAGACCAGACTTATGTCCCCCGGCATATTTGGATGAATTAACAAAGTTACAAGACCAATTACCACCTTTTCCCAATGAAGTAGCATATTATTTTATAGAAGAAGAATTAGGTCTACCTCCAGAATCAATTTATACAGAGTTAACTCCAAATCCGATCGCTGCAGCTTCTCTCGGACAAGTATATAAAGGTAAACTCAAAACAGGTGACACAGTAGCAGTAAAAGTACAACGCCCTGGTTTAGCAGAAAGCATTGCTCTAGACATTTATATATTAAGAACATTGGCGATTTGGGCACAAAAAAATATTAAAAAACTCCGCAGTAATCTAGTCGCAATTATGGATGAATTTGGGACTAGAATATTTGAGGAGATGGACTACACTCAAGAAGGTCGTAATGCCGAAAAATTTCAACAACTCTACGGTCATCTTAAAGATATCTATGTTCCGAAAATTTATTGGAAATATACAGGTCGTCGTGTACTGACAATGGAGTGGATTACTGGCATTAAACTGACAAATTTAGAAGCTATAAAAGCTAATAATATTGATGCCAAATATCTGATAGAAATAGGTGTGCAATGCTCTTTGAGACAACTTTTAGAACATGGTTTTTTTCATGCCGATCCTCATCCTGGTAATTTATTAGCAAGTCCTGAAGGTAAGTTAGTTTATCTAGATTTTGGCATGATGAGTGAAGTTAAACCCTATCAGCGATATGGTTTATTGGAGGCTGTTGTACATTTGGTAAACCGTGATTTTGAAGCTTTAGCTCAGGATTATATCAAGCTGGAATTTTTAACTCCTGATACTGATTTAAGTCCGATTATTCCAGCTTTAGCTAATGTGTTTAATCAAGCTCTTGGTGCTAGTGTAGCAGAACTAAATTTTAAGAGTATCACAGACCAATTATCAGCTTTAATGTATGAATATCCATTCCGAGTCCCTGCTTATTATGCTTTAATTATTCGTTCTTTAGTAACCTTAGAAGGTATTGCTATTAATGTCGATCCTAACTTTAAGGTGTTGAGCAAAGCTTATCCTTATGTGGCTAAACGTTTATTAACGGATCCTGCTCCTGAGTTAAGAAATTCTTTGCAAAATTTACTATTTAAAGAGGGCGATTTCCGTTGGAATAGACTAGAAAATCTTTTGAGAAATGCTAGTAATAGTGATGATTATGATATTAGTAAGGTATTAGATCAAGCTATAGATTTTTTATTATCCCAGCGAGGTGATTTTATTAGGCTACGTTTAATTGAAGAGTTAATTAATAGTCTTGATTTAGCATCCCAAAATACATTTTCTAATGTTAGAGCTAAAGTAGGTGAATGGTTAGGTATGAAGGTAGACAAACCTCCAGTTACTAAACCTATAAATTCAGCAGAGGAAAAGAGAGTAGAGCATATTAAGCGCATTTGGCAGATTCTTCAAGAAACTCCTGGTTTTGATACGATGCAGCTAGTACAGTTGATACCAAATATATTGACTAAACCAGAGATGCAACAGATGGGGCAACAGGTAGCAAGTGGCTTGACTCAACGTGCGATCGCTCGTTTGATTCGTCAGATTTTATTATCTCCAGAATATTCTAGTACTAACGGTAACGGTCATCAACCCCAAGCTAAACCTCAACTTTCTTTGCCAATTCCAAGGTTAAGTTAATATTAATGAATTGTGAATCTTCATATAGTCATGGTAAATTGAGTCTGAAACGCTCACTGTACCGTTACCAATGAATTAACTCCCTGTGTTCTGTGCAAGAAGTAAAAAGGAAGACAGTTGGGTAAAAAAATCATAGTATGTAAATCTTCCCTGTCTATTTAAGTAGATATTGGGTTTTCTGCCCCTATGCCTCTTCTCAATTACTGGTATTCAATTAAAGGGAGTTGAAATCCCCTTTGAAATTGAACTTCTTCCAGCCTTGAATAGTCAATTTTTTTAGTTGTTAGTCGGAAAAGTTTCTGCTAGCAACTAATTTTTTTTTATAGAACCCATTTGAGATAATCGGGTCTGGTGGCCGACAATAGTCGGAGCTTTCAGGTCGCCTGTCGCCGACAGGCTCAATGAGGATTACTCCTCTCCCCTCCCCTTTGAACCGTGGGTGACAGTTACCCATCACACGGCTCAAGCCTTACAAACAGCTCAACAGTCCTTGGTTTTTGAATGTACCTGTTGAGCCTGTCGCCGACATGAATATGACACCCTCTGTGCATATAGCTCAGATTCTCCTTGTCATCAGTTCCTCTTTCCTTCACAGGTATTATATGATGGGTTTCTATTTCCTCTTCATTGAATCGGCGAGCTCCACAAATCAGGCATTTCCAGTTTTGTTCTTTGGCAATCAGTTTTAGCTAAAGCTACATGAAACATATTTAGAACCTTTTTCCCAGCAGTTTTTCCTTTGTA
>JAJEAQ010000273.1 GCA_022822685.1 Trichodesmium sp. jk18x7bins.61 | reverse complement strand
TTCTGGCGTAGGGAATCCCTGCTCAAGCTAGAGGTTCTAGTAACATTTGATCAATCATCATTCTTGTGGATTCATCAATGGGCTGTCGGCTAGGGTTTTCCACAAATTGTCGCCCACAATGTTGACAAGCTCAGGGGGGTTCCCCATAGTAGGTATGTCCATATTTAATAATTTTAGTAGACTGACACTGAGGACAATTCATAGCCACAAACTTAATTTTTACAGGACTTACCCATTTTTTAGCCTTAAACTCTATATATAGTGTTGCAGTATAGTTTTTACTTACTATATATAGCACTTTGGCGTAAGTCCTGTTTTATTTCATGCTTAATTATATTACCATTACTATGCAGGACTACCAGCAATTAATCTCCAAATTTGATTATAGTGACCACTCCTTACCCACTGGGGAAACAATTCGCTACAAGCTCAACAATTTAGGATATTCACTTCGTAGAGTATCGTGTTTTTTTGTGCTGCAGTACAGAAATTGCTCTCCCATGTCTGAGTGAAAAAGGTAGGCGAAAACAACTCCTTCCTCTCATCCTAAAGAACGATTATCATTCTTTTTAATTGTATATTTTATTTTTGGGAAGTCCCCACATAAATGTTACCTCCAACTAAATCTTCTAAACTATTAACACTAGCAAAATGAGTTTGATACCCATATATAGCGCTACGCAAATAGGTTAGGACATTCCCATAAAAATTTATAAAATTATAATAGATCAAGAAAATTTAAGGTATCAAGGAAATACTATGCCAGCCCCTTATAGTTATGATTTCCGCTCTTGAGCAATTTCTGCTGTGAAGTGCTGTATAAAAAAATTGATGTCTGTCGTCTGTTTAAGATGAGTAGAAATACCGATGGTTTATGGCTGTCCAGGGAAAAAGAGACAGGAGATGTTCAAGGGATAGAACATCCGTTCCGCTGACGCGATCGCTAAGTGCAAAAAAGGTAGAACATTAAAAATTCAAGATTTGTCCTTATTTCAAGAATTTGTCCTTGTGCAACTGGACAAAACTCAAGCACAAATAGCTGAATTATGGGGGAAAATTTTGACTCAACAGAACGTAAGCTATGTTTTTAAAAAGCTGGGAATTATTAGAAAAAAAACTTACGGATATAAAGAAAGAGATGAAACTCAACGGGCCAAATTCATCGAAAAATTAGGAGAAGTAGAGACAGAAAAGATAGTATATGTAGATGAAGCCGGATTTGATAATAGAGAAGATTATGGGTATGGTTATAGCTTATAAAAGGAGAAAGATGTGATGTTATGCTGTAAAATCAGGAAAAAGAACAGAAAGAACGAGTAGGATTAGCGCCTTAAAATCCGGTAAAACATTTGCACCTTTAACTTTTGAGGGGTCATGTAATCGAGATTTATTCGAGAGTTGGTTGACAGAAAATCTCATCCCTCAATTAGAGCCAGGAGACATAATAATTCTTGATAATGCAAGTTTTCATAAAGGAGAAAGACTCAGAGAAATAAGTAGTCCCAGAGAAAAAAAAGGGATTTATGTAAAGGATGATTTCGGCGCTCCCTGGTTGACATATTCAAGGTGATATCCATTGCCCTCTCCTCGTGCTTCCAGTCCTCTAGTCACCTGATACCCTAATTCCGACTCCGATTCAAACATCTGACCAACCAGTTCATCGCCCTTGAGATGCTCCCACTCCAACTCAATTGGGTTCATCTCGGAACAGTAGGGTGCTCAGAAGAACAACTAAAGTCCTTCAGCTTCCCAAAAGGGGAGTTTCTTCTTCACAGGAGTCAGGCTGTGAATTGAGCCGTTATCAAGTGTAATCACGGGAATTCAACCGGTCCCCTGGTACATATCTGCTGCCATTTAGCCTGGCCAGTCCATCAGTTTGATGAAGTCTTCCCTCTTCCAACTGCCCAAGATCAGACTGTACACAAAGGAGACTAACGGTGGCCATAACCCCATGATGCTTAATCCCTTGCTCCGTTTTTTCCTCTGTTCTTGTCCCTTCTGTTCTCCCTGAAAGTAATAACTTAAACTTGCTGGGCTCCACAAACAGCATCCCGATTCGTCACCGTGGAACAAGTCAATCTCTCCGGCTGCAGCCCCTAGCTCTAGTATCTCAAGGTCCTTCCCCTTGCCAATTCCCTTCTGTGGGTCTTGTCGTTGTTGATGGCTGACTCCTGTGGGCTTCCAAATTACCCCCTGTTTTTGAGCAACTGACGTAGATACTCAGGACTCAAGTTCACTTGCCGTTCTCGGCGTAGTTTTTCTGCCAGTTCACAGTGTTGTAGGTTCTTGGGTCCTTTCTCAGACAGTTTTCTAGATACTCTATGTCCTCTTCTGTCTACCTTCTTTCCCGTCCCCGGGACGGGGCATCCCATACCCCGACCTGAACATGTGTCTTCCTGGGGTTCAAGGTTTTCCTCAGGGCTTTGGCCCCAGAGTGCTGGTGAGTGGGGATTTCCTCGACGTACCAACCATGATGGCTCAGACGGACGGCTTCGGCTTTTGTTTAACTCGTTGAGTGACGGTTGTACTGCTTCCTAGCTCCCTGAGGGTTCTTTCTTCTTCTCGGTTGAGAAACACTCTCAGTCTGGCTCCCATCCTCTTAACTCCTTTTTCTGCTTCCCCTTGACATTCTTTAATATACCTCCTTTTTTCTTCCACACCCTACTTACAAGAATTCTGTATTAGTTGACTGAGAAGCCTGATCGCGATCGCCCTCTCGGAGATTAACATCACAGGTATCATTCCTGATTACTACTTCTGCTCTTTGATCGCATTTTTATTTGGAATGCCAACAAAAAATATTACCCTGTATGGTTTTCAACGCTTTTACTGTTCACGAATCATTTAAAAATACTATATACTACATATTTAATTGCGGAATCTAGATTTCAATAAAGCCAGTTATATAAATTAGATTATGAAGATAGCTAATATCTATTACTTTATTTCCTAAACAAAGCAGTAAAGATTGTGATAAATACTTGGCAGTTATAATAGCTAATAAAATATCAAAATCTAATTGATAGGGTGCATATATAATAACCTTTAAATCTATAGGTAGTTTATTTATCCGTAGCTCTAGCTACTTGTTTATATTGCTTACAAATGTTTAAATTTTTCGGCATATATAAAAATCCCACCGTTAAAAATATTCAGCGCTGGCTATTAGAAAATGGCAGAGTATTACTAACTGCTTCAACTTGTGCAGGTATGGTCATACTTTTACGCTCATTAGGTCTGCTACAATCTTGGGAGTGGGAACTTTATGATCTATTCTTTCGTATACGTTCTCCAGAATCGTTAGATACTCGCATTGTAATTGTAGGAATTGATGAACCAGAACTACAAAAGTACGGCTACCCTATAAATGATCAATTAATGGCTGAACTCCTGCAAAAATTACAATCACTTCAACCTCGTGCTATTGGTTTAGATATTATATATCGTGATTTACCTCAAGAACCTGGTCATCAAAAATTAGTAACAGCCCTAGAAAATATCCCGAATATAATTGGTATTGAGAAAGTAGGAGGCAAAAATAGTTTAGCAATTAAAGCTCCGAGTATTCTGAGTCAAAAACAACAAGTAGGTTTTAATAATGTAGTCATAGATGCTGATGGAAAAATTCGCCGTTTGTTGTTATATATACTAGAAGATAGAAAATTTCGCGAAAGTTTTGTACTGAAACTTGCTTTGACTTATTTAAAAAAAAGAGGGTATTGAACCAAAATCTGCTAATAAATATAATCATTTGCAGTTAGGACTAGGGGTATTTAATTTTTTTCAAAGAAATGATGGAGCTTATGTTAGAGCTGATTCCGGAGGCTACCAGATTTTATCAAATCCTAGAGGAATTTCAGGTATTTTTCATCTGGTTTCCATGAATGATGTACTATCTGGAAAAATTTCTCGGCAGTTATTCAAAGATAAGATAATTCTGATTGGCTATACTGCTACCAGTGTCAAAGATTTTCATAGAAATTCTTATAGCAGTCGTTTATATCAATCCCCACAGAAAATATCCGGAGTAGAACTACAAGCTAGTTTTTTGAGTCAGATTTTGAGTTCAGCACTAGATGGTAGACCTAATATTAAAGTTTGGCCTGAAGCTGTAGAATGGATATGGATTATTATTTTTTCTTGGGTAGGTGCTAACTTAAGTTGGCAATTATTATTACCAAAAAAATCAATTATCACGATACTATTTATCGGTATAAATATTACTGGGATTTCATATATCGCTTTCATTTACCAGGGTTGGTGGTTGCCTGTAATTCCCCCAATTATGGCTCTAAGTGGCTCTGCTGCTATGATTCTGTTTCATCTTGCTCATTTAAGAGAAGAATGGCAGAAATCTACAGAGTTTTTACAGTCAGTTATTAATGCAATTCCCGATCCTGTATTTGTTAAAGATAAATTTCACCGTCACATTGTTTTAAATGAAGCTTATGGTAAGTTGATCGGCCACCCTGTAGAAGAGTTACTCATCAAAACAGATGATGAATTATTTCCTGAAAATGAAGCTAATGTCTTTTTACAACAAGATGAGCTAGTCTTTCAAAGCTTTCAGGAACAGGAAAATGAGGAATATTTTACAGATGCCCAGGGAGTTACTCATATAGTTGCTACTAAAAGAACTCTGCATCAAGATTCTGTAGGAAATCTATTTATAGTAGGAGTAATTAGAGATCTTACCGAACGCAAAAAAATGGAGGAAAACCTCAAAGAAACAGCAGCAAGATTAGAACTAGACAATGCTAAATTAAAGCTATTAGGAGATGCGTTACATCATCACGCGAATCACGATCCTCTCACAGGATTACCAAATCGGAAGCAATTTTATGAACGTTTGGCTCAAGTCATTGACTGGGCAAAGTTGAATGAACAAATGGTTGGTTTACTTTTTATAGACTTGAATGGATTTAAAGCTATTAATGATACCTTAGGTCATAGTATAGGAGATTTAGTCCTAAAACAGGTAGCACAAAGGCTTCAAAGGTGCTTAAGAGGAAGTGATACAGTATCTCGACTTGGAGGTGATGAATTCACTGTGATTTTACCAGGTATTCCAGGGCAACTAGGAGCCTCCAGAGTCGTTGACAAAATTCGTGATACAATTAATCAACCTTTCAAGTTAGAAAACCATATGATATCTGTGGGAACAAGTATTGGTATTAGTCTTTATCCTCTTAATGCTAAAGATGTTGATCAACTGATTAATAATGCTGATCAGCTATGTACGAAGACAAGAAGCAGTATAAGAAATAACCTCAACAGATGACAGAAACAGGTACTCCACAGGGTGGTGTAATAAATCCATTATTAGCCAATATTGGAATGCACGGAGCGCGAAACAAAAATCAAAAACCATAATCCAAAGCATGGCATCATTCGATATGCAGACGACTGGCTCCCTCTGGAGTCCCTTCCCTAGGCTCCCTCTGGAGTCCCTTCCCTTTCGTAATCACAGCCAGAGACAAGGAATCATTAGAACAAGTACTTACTCAGATTAAGCAATGGTGATCAGAAAGAGGACTAGAAATCAGTAAGGAAAAGACCAGGATCGCGACCTGAAAGGTCAACTAAACTGAGGCTCCGTAGTCTCTCTGGGTATTCTACCCCAGACCCCCATAGAGGAAACCGTCATGAACGGTATGTCAAACCGAGTAAGTAATGAAAAAGTTGGAGTGCAGACACTAAAAGTAGCCGTAGCTGCCTGGAGTAGAGCAGTGAGGAGCAAAGGGGAAGGATGTAAAAGGATGAACAAAATCTAAGATATCGATTAAATCACGTCATCTTCTAACGAGCCAAAAACACTCCTGACAGGCTCCAACCAAAACGGTAAATAGGTAGATTATTAGACTGTCCTGTTCTAATAATGTAGAAACAAAATCCCTATTGTGAAATAGATATCCATCCTTTTCTACGGGGGGGTGGCTCAACTAGATCAGAAACTTTAGTTGATACAACAGGATGAGCAATTCAAAGTCTGAACTTCCAGTAAGCCAAGAGCAATCAGAGCCGAACTCTTTGTCGGGTAAAGGATGAGTGAAAAAGTGTTTGAGCCGGGAGGCGACCTGCCACTTTGTAATAAAGGGGATAGGGGTACTCATCGAGAAGCCTGAGCCTACGAAATTTGCCCCCCCATGTTGAGCCTGTAGCTTTAGCTAAAACATGTATTTCCTAAAAAGGAAAGCAGAATTCACTTAGGTCATATACGAGATAAAAACTGATCAAGGGAATGAATCCTCATGAAAAGTTGGATACATCTAACAGAAGTGAATGGACATAGGAGACAACTTTCAGACTGGAATCAAATCAATTGGAAGAAGGCTAGAAAGATTGTTAATAACCTAAGAAAGCGGATATTTCGTGCTAA
>JAJEAQ010000172.1 GCA_022822685.1 Trichodesmium sp. jk18x7bins.61 | reverse complement strand
TTCTTATTCATCCCTTTCTGCGCCTGTAGAAACTTTCGTTTCTCCCATAGCAAAGCAACCGAATATGAATATTGATATAGATACTATAACTAATAAAGTTGAATACAAACTAATGCGACGTTTAGAAATTGAAAGACTACGTAGAGGAAGAATATAATGGGATTAGAAAAACTCACTATTACAACAGAAAAAGACAACAAAGGGTTTACAGTTCTCTTCAATCCAAATGAGATTACCATGACTATTCCAGGAGGAAAAGTACATGATTATGGATTTGTCAACTCTAGAGATCCTATTACTTTGAACGTTGATCTTTTCTTTGATACCACCTTCAAGAATTCTGAGAGCGTGAATAAGTATACTGACAAGATTGTGCAATTAACTCAAGATACTGTTGGTTCAGAGTCTTTAGGTAGAAGACCAGCTCTATGTGAACTGAAATGGGGAAAAAAAATGGGTGATGGCGGTACGATCTTAAGAAACTGTTTTTTAGAACAGCTAACTAAAAGATTAACTCATTTTCTCAAAGATGGAACACCTACACGAGCTATCTTATCATGCACTTTTAGGCAGTGGCTAGATCCCAACAAGATAGAGCAGGAAAAAATCAATGATCCGGTGAGAATTGTCAAAAAAGGAGAAACTTTAAGTAGTATTGCTACCGAAGAATTAGGCGATCCTGCTCTGTGGCGTATGATTGCGGACGAAAATCTTTTAATAAATCCCCGCCAACTATTACCAGGTACATTATTACATATTACACCTCTGTAAACAAATACCGTTACTTAAAGGAGGTAAAGAATGTCTGTCAAATCACAGAAGTCAAATATTACGATTTCGATCGCCAATAAAAATATATCTACTGACTCCAACATGGAAGGCACATTGATTTCAGCATCAGTGTTGCGGGATACAAAAGGAGCTGGTCACTTTAGTCTGGAGTTGGCCACTACTTGGAATGTAGAACAACCGAAAACGACTAATTTTGATAACTTGGAATTAGGTTCTGAAATAACAATTAAAATGGGGTATGATGGCAATCTCAATACTGTTATGCTGGGGAAAATTCATGCCTTGAAAACAAGTTTTTTTCAAGAGGCCATCCCCACTGTGCAGATAGAAGGTTTTGATCTGCTTTATGATCTAATGCGGCTAGTGCCAAAAGGTCAGAAAACTTTTCAAAATATGACATACGATACAGTTATCTCTAAAGTTACTAAAGACAGAAATTTTATAGTTAATGTAGATCTGGCAAAGATTCCTAAAGGTGTAATTGAATATGTTTCAAAAGGTCAGAAAACTGATTGGCAGTTTTTGCAAGAAATATTGCAGGAAATCGGTTATGAAATGTTTTTTGACTACAACAATAAACAATTATCTTTTCGTTCTATTGCTGAAAAAGTTAGTAAGTTTCTTACCTTAACTTATGGAGAGGACTTATTCGATTTTGAAGCTCAGATAAATATCACAGAGCAATATGACACAATCGAGATGGAAGTACAGACTGGGGATAAAAATGAATCTGAAGCACTTCAGGTTAGTGTACAAGGAATAACATCAAAAGCAGAAATAATGGGAGAAACAAACGGATTCGGTCCGAAAGCAGCTAAACAAGCTCTAGGTTCTTCTATCAAGAAAATCCCTGGTATTAAGGAAAAAGAAAAATCCCAAGATATAGCATTAGCAGCATTTCAAGATATGTCCTCAGAATACGTTACTGCTCAACTAACTTGTCAAGGTAATCCTGATTTAGTCCCCGGACAAGGAATTGAAATCTTGAGAGTTGGGAAAAAGCTTAGCGGTATTTATCGTATAGATCGGGTGTCTCATTCATACTCATTAGATGGGGGTTATACTTCTGTACTTTCTGTGACTAGAAATGCAACAGGATAAATAAAATAGGAGGAGTAATATATGTCTGATTTCGATATTACAGATAATTTAATAGATTATGATCGATATCAACCAGATTTTTATGGTGTAGTAATTGGTAAAGTTACTAACAACAAAGACCCAGAAAAGTTAGGCAGAATTAAAGTAAAATTTTCTTTCCTTTCTGACAAAGATGAAAGTCACTGGGCAAGAGTTGTCACCCCAATGGCAGGAAAAGATAGAGGTATTTTTTTCTTACCAGAAATTGATGATGAAGTTGCCGTAGTTTTTGCTCAAGGTCATAGAGATGAACCTTACGTTATAGGTACTCTGTGGAATAAGAATAATTTACCACCTTTAGACAATAGTGATGGGAAAAATAATCAACGATTAATTAAGTCTCGTAGCGGTCATCAGATTATCTTGGATGATACTGAAGGAGAAGAACAAATTATTATTCAAGATAAAACTGAGAAAAATCAAATCTTGATTAATTCCAAAGAGAATACTATGGGGATTACAGTTGAAAAAGATTTGACTATTACAACTAAAGGTAAAATTATTTTAAATAGTACTGGTGATGATGTCTCGATTGAATGTAAAAATTTGGTGATTAAAACCGAACAAAATTATCAGTTAGAGGCAGGCCAAGATTGTACGATCGCGGCTAATTCTTATGCAGTAGAAGCCCAATCTGGTTTAGATATTAAATGTTCCTCTGGAGTAAAAATAAACGATGATTCATTGGAGGTAATGTAATGGAAATCGATTTTTTAGGAGTGGGATGGACTTCCCCTGTCAAACTTGATGAGAACGGTCAAATTCAGATGGCAAGTTATGAAGATGTTGTACGACAGTCGATTATGATGATTCTGAATACTGCCACAGGAGAAAGGGTAATGCGCCCTAATTTTGGCTGCGGGATTCATGACAAGATTTTTGCACCTAACAATGCAACTACAGTGGGTGAAATTATTGCTGACGTGCAAAATGCCTTGGTTGAATGGGAACCTCGGATTCAGGTTTTAAGTGTGGAGGAGGTTCCTGATTCAACTCAACCAAATGTGATTTTAATTCAGGTAACTTACCAAATTCTGACAACTAATAGCGTCAATAATTTGGTTTATCCCTTCTATTTAATGTGATTTATTATGGCTTACTCACCTCCTAACATTGATCAACGTACTTATGAAGAAATTGTTGTACAAATTAAAGATTATGCACAACAATTTAGTGGATGGCAGCCTACAAATGAGGCAACAATAGATGCAGGCGAGGCATTAATTCGCATTTGTGCTCAGATGATCGAATTACTTGGCGATCGCCTCAATCGAATGCCTGACAAAAATTTTCTGGCTTTCCTCGATTTGATTGGGGCAGAATTAATGCCTCCTCTACCTGCTAAAGTGCCCTTAACTTTCTATTTGGTGGAAGGTAGTTCTGTAGATGGCTTAGTTCCTGCTCAAACCTCTGTTGCAGCGCCAGCAACGGGGGATGACGGCGAGGAAATTCTGTTTGAAACAGAACAAGACTTAGTGGTGACAACAACCCAATTACAAGGGGTATTCGTGCGCCAACCAAGTTTTGATCTGTATAGCGATCGCACTGCAGAAGCAACAGGAGAAGAAGATGCAGCTTTCTTCGTTTTTACTGGCGATCTTCCTATTCCCCACCTTCTTTATATCAGTTGTCCCGAAATTTTTGCTTTGCCAGAATCTGAATTAGCAGAATTTAGCCTGACTTTGACTATTGATGAAGGGGCTCAATTGTCAGATTTTGCGGAATTGCTGATTTGGTATTATTGGGATGGTGAGGAATGGGTAGAAGTTTGCGCACCCATTCTAAGCGATTCAACACTTACCTTTACTGACTTACCTATCCCGACTGCTTCTGAGATTAACGGGATAACAGCCGGATGGTTGCAGGCAAGTTTAACTGATATAGCAGAGATATCAGATAATTTACCTGTAGTTAGTAATATTTATGGCAGTACAGATTTGACAAAATCTGATTTAGTGCCGGAGATTTGTTTATTTAATTCTGGTGTTTTAGACATCACTAAAGATTTTTATCCCTTTGGTGAAAGGGGAGAATTTAATGATACTTTTCATATTGCTTTACACGATTCATTTGTCAAACCGAATGCAATTGTGAATATTGTGATTACACTCAGCAATACTCCGACAATTACTGATGACTTTGAAATTACTTGGACAATTGGAAACGGTACAGAATGGCGAGAAATTGCTACGGAAGATACTGAGGAAGGAGTTTATTGGACAAATGAGCCTATTAACTTTGTTGATCAGATTGAGGGAGAATTACAATTTCCAGCTCTAGAATATATGCCAGATCCCAGCACTGTGAATCGAGAAACTGGTTACTGGATTCGCGCTGTGATTACGGCAGGCAATTATGGAACAGCAGCAGATGAACGTCAATATAGTGTTTATTATGATTTAGCAGTTGTGATAGACGATGCTCCGAGTGGAAGTGTAATCACGGTTAATACTGTCGATTTATTGAATGTTGATGATAGAATTGTGATCCAGGCTAGCGAGAATGGAATTCCTTTTGAATATCAAATCATCGCAATCGATCCAGGGAATAGTCAAATCACGCTAGATAAAGATATTGATGAATCCATAGCAGGGGGAGATAAGGTGATGCGCAAGTCAATTCTGACAGAGGTAATTGCGCCAGTTTACAACCCTCCTATAGTTAGCTCATTAAAGTTAAGTTATGATTTTACCCTGACAGAAGATGCGATTTATTGTGCATATAATGGTTTTAATTACTCTGACTCAGAAACTTTTGATACCACATTCAAACTCATACCAAATATTGGTGATACATCACTTACTTTAGAGAATGTTTCCGGATTAAAAGTTGGTGAATTTCTGACAATTCCTGATTCTGAACCGATGCCTACTACACTGGTGCATACTCAAAGGGAGGAACAGCTTCACTATCAAATAGACATGATCTTTCCTGAAACAAATCAAGTAAATCTCACTTCAGGAATTCAAGGATATGACAGCGAGCGTCTCGAGGTTTTTCGTTATTTTCGACCATTTCTACCTACTGTAGAGCAAGAGCCGACTATTTATTTTGGATTTGATCAGTCTTTTGGTAACAAAAGCGTTACTCTTTATGCCCGGATTGAACCACCTTTACCAGAAGAATTATCAGCTAATATTACATCAGAAACTGTGCTCACCCTAGCAGCAGATTCTGGAGAGGCAAGAATAACAGTAGCAGATACAAGTGGTTGGCAAGTAGATGATTACATTGAAATTGAAGATACTCAATATACTATTGTCTTGATTAGCAACAATACTGCTACGATTAATCCACCTCTAATAACAAGTTATCCTCAATTTACCTCAGTTACTCACTCCCAGCAACCAAAATTAATTTGGGAATATTCCAGCCCTCTAGGTTGGCAAACATTGGTAGTACAAGAAGAAACGAGTACATTATCTACTTCCGGTTTAATTCAATTTATTGCTCCTGCGGATTTCGGAAACACAGAACTCTTTGGGAAACAACTGTATTGGTTGCGAATTCGTTGGCTAGATGGAAACTTTCGTGTTCAACCCCGTTTGCGTCGCTTTTTAACAAATACGATGTGGGCATTTCAGGTAACTACTTTCACAGATGAAGTATTAGGCTCAAGTAACAACCAAGCCAATATGGTTTTTGTGGCTAATAATGCCCCGATTTTGACCGGGCAGCAGTTACAAATCCGAGAATCAAAGCTTGCATCAAACATTCTGGAATCAAACATTCCCATCGAATTAGAATCCGATAGAGTCACGGTGATTAGAGATGAGTTCGGAGAAGTTGAAGAAATTTGGGTACTCTGGGAAGAAGTGCCAGATTTTTATCTTTCTGGACCAGGCGATCGCCACTACATAGTGGATCGAATACAGGGAGAAATCCAGTTTGGCGATGGACAAACAGGGATGATTCCCCCACCGGGAAGGGATAATATTCGATTATCTTTTTATCGTACTGGTGGCGGTAAACAAGGAAACGTTGCCGCAGAAACTATTAGCGAACTAAGAACAACAGTTCCTTACATAGATAGGGTAATTAACCTCGAAGCTGCAGCTGGAGGCTCAGAACAAGAAAGTTTAGAGCGTTTCAAACAAAGAGCTCCAGAGCAACTACGTCATCGCGATCGTGCTGTCACCTTTGAAGATGTGGAAAATTTAGCATATGAAGCTTCCACAGATGTTGCCAGGGTAAAAGCAATTCCACCAGATCTGATGGTCTCTAATTTTAATCCCCTTGACGAAAACTTTTGGCTAGATCCCGACAACCCAGATATTACTCTTATGGAGCATATCATAGCCAAACAAGATATAGAAAATTATCGAGAATTTGTAGAGACAACCATAGAGATTAATAATCTGGCTGGGGAAATTAAACTGATTATTTTGCCCAATAGTAGCGATCAGCAACCCATGCCGAGTCTAATTTTACTAGAACAAGTGGAAGCCTATATTCGTTCCTGTTGTCCAACAACAATGGATTTATTAGTCACTTCTCCCATATGGCAAGCAATTACAGTCACTACAACAGTAACTCCCCTGGTTCTCGAAGAGGCAGATATGGTCAGAAGCATGGTCAAACAGCGCTTAGAAGAATTTCTCCATCCCTTAACTGGGGGAACAGGGGAAGGGTGGGATTTTGCGCGCTACCCTCAAAAATCCGATTTTTACAATATTATTCAATCGGTTTCAGGAGTAAGTCATGTTGATGAGCTGGAAGTTGAACCTTCACCAGAAGACAACCTCATTCTCAGTGCTGATTGCGTGATTTATTCCGGTAATCACGTTGTTAACATGACAAGTTAACAAGGTTTGTAGTTGCGATGGGACACTCCAAATATATCTCTAGCGCTTGTATCGCAATTACGAACAGAGTTTTTTCTGCGCAATTAAGCGGACATGATATTACACAATAATCTCAAAATTAAACAAAATTAAAGGAGCATAAACATGAAAGAACAAATGCAGCGACGTCTAGCACAACTCAAATCAGAACTTGAGTCAGGGCAAAAAGCTATAGCTGAATTAAATCAGAAACAAGCTAGTCTGCGGGATACATTATTGCAGATTAGTGGAGGAATTAAAATACTGGAAGAACAAATCAGCATAATTGACGCACAACAGAATTCTACAGAAGCTATAGTCGATCAGGAAAATAATGCCAAAGCAACTGTATTCATGTAATTGAGCTTTCGGAAGTTCTGTGTCGGGAGTAGCGCTCGGCAAATGTGATACACCATTTGGCGCATGGTGCTGCTTTTGAGTCATCATAACTGTTTCATCTTTCCCCTCTTTGAAAGGGGGATAATTTTAGATGGCACTGAAAACACTTACCACCGACATCAAAGGTAGTGCTGTTTATATCCTAGCATACGTTATCCTTTTTACCTTTAATTCACTACATTCAAGGAGAAAAATATGACTGATATCCCATAAATTGTCACAAGACGTCCTAGATATTTTCCTCTAATAGATGAAGACTTTCAACTGCAACATAAATATTTAAGCGCTCGCCAGCGCTTGCTCAATTTCTGCCTTAATGTCTCAGGAGTTATGGGCTTGTAGTTGGAAAAGTTAACG
>JAJEAQ010000238.1 GCA_022822685.1 Trichodesmium sp. jk18x7bins.61 | reverse complement strand
CAAGGGAGACAACCTTGAGACTCTTTTGGGTTTACCTTGTTGTATCGTCTGATGTTTTTGGGGTGGGGAGGGTGGTTGCCTCTTTCCCGGGGTCTTGTTTTCACATACAGATGATGGAACAACATCTGTATCGACCTTCTTTCCTTTTTGAGCACAGCCGATCAGGGGTAATAGGGCTGTTTCTGGAATGACGCAGTTGCCTCCCGGGGGAGGAGCTTTCCTTACGGAATGCGTTGACTCCGCTTGAGCCTGTCGGCTCCCTGTTTCATGGAGCCACGAAACATGTCGCGCCTAGACAAACTAGCCAAAGTTTCTCAACGTAAGAACAAACGTAAGCATGGTAGTAAATCTAGACGTAGACTAGCCAAACGAGAAAGTAGAATCCATCAAAAAATTGCCAGTGGAATGGGCATCCTTCCCGCACCCGCCTAGCCACGAGAAAGAGTCAGACGCTCTTTTTCACTTCTGGCTCCTGACTTCTTTATATATTAAAGCCATCAACAAATCTAATATATGCTAGTAAGTATTACCCAATTTAAAACTAACTCATGGCTTACGATCGCGAAAAAGAAATAGCAATTGAGGCAACTATTGCAGCAGCCAAACTCTGTGAACAGGTTCGCCAAAATATTCCACCAGCAATGGAAAAAGGTGACAAAAGCCCCGTCACTGTTGCTGATTATGGCTCTCAGGCATTGATTTGTAAAGCACTAGCTGAAGTATTTCCTGATGATTCAGTGGTAGGAGAAGAAGATGCCACAGAGTTACAAAGTCCAGAAATGGCAGAAAACTTGACAAAGGTGACAAATTATGTAAAAGAACAGATTCCAGATGCTACCCCAGAACAAGTAGTCAACTGGATTAACCAAGGTAACGGCAAAGTCAGACCGCGCTATTGGACTTTAGACCCCATCGATGGCACAAAAGGGTTTTTACGTCAAGACCAGTATGCAGTCGCCTTAGCATTGGTAGAAAATGGAGAAGTTAAAGTAGGGGTGTTAGCTTGCCCAGCCATGCCAGTAGAAAATAATCAACCAGGAATGTTGTATGTAGCGGTGCGAGGTGAAGGGGCAATGATGAAGCCAATAGTTGGAGGCCAATTAACTCCCATTCATGTTGTGAAGGCTGACGATACTGCCAATCTCCGGTTTGTCGAAAGTGTGGAAAGTTCCCACGGCGATCAAAATCGTCAGAATGCAGTAGCCAAAGCAGTAGGCATTACTGCTGAATCTGTACGAGTTGACTCCCTGGCTAAATACGGCATTGTGGCATCTGGGCAAGCAGTTTTATATTTGCGGTTGCCTTCGCCGAAATCTCCTGATTACCGAGAGAATATTTGGGATCATGCAGCAGGTGCAATTGTAGTTGAGGAAGCTGGTGGGCGCGTTACTGATATTCATGGTAAACCGTTGAATTTTGCTGATGGAGCGAAAATGGTTGATAACCGTGGCATAGTTGTCAGTAATGGCATAATTCACGATCGCGTTTTATCTGCCTTGAAAGAATAAATAAAGATTTTTATCTAGAGCAAGTTCACGAAAAATCAGGGTGGAGATTTTTGCATAAAAAGAACGATCGCTTCTTGTTGATTTGATAGCGATCGCTTTTTCAACATTACATTGGTATTGGAAGAAAAGTTATTTTATATCATGTTAGCTTAATTATTGAGAAAAAAACCTGAGTTTGTAGCTGGGATGCGGTGCCATAATCAAAGCTTTTGACTATAACTATCATCACTTCCTGCTCAAATGCTTTCTATAGAGAAAAATTTTTGCGGTCGCATTTAGGTAAAATTGTCAAGGCAGTCACTAACCCAGATGTTATCTAAATTATGTCACCCATCGAGTTTTATTACCTGCCAAAATCTCCTGTTTTGCCTTGGTGTTGAACGCACTTTATAGCTATTTCCACTCTTTCCTACTCAGACTGTTCACCTAAAGTTTTGCTCTTTGTAACACTACAGATAAGGAAGCATAAATTCGACTAAAGGCGATTGTCTGATTTTTTGGCTCCAGTTCAAAAAAAACTCACAGTCTCACCTAAGTGCATTGTCAGGAGCATATCAAGAATTTACAGCCAAATATTTTGTAGGTAAAGTAATTACAAACTCTGTTCCTGCTCCCCTACGGGAATTGACTTCAATCTTACCTTGATGTTTCTCGATAATCTGATAGGAAATAACTAATCCTAATCCAGTTCCTTTTCCTATAGCTTTTGTTGTAAAAAATAGGTCAAATATTTTCTGTTTAATTTCTAGAGGAATACCATGCCCGTTATCTTTAATCCTAATTTTTACATATTGCAAAGATGTTAAAGGTACTGTCTCTACTGTTGTATTAATTATAATTTTATGTAACTTTTCTGTTGTTGTATTCAAAATACTTGTAGCAGTATTCTTATTCTAAAATATCAATACCCTTACCAATAATGTTCATAAATACTTGATTAATTTGTGAAGAATGACACTCTACCATTGGTACATTTCCATATTCTTTAATAATTTTTACTCTCGACTTCAGTCTATGGTTTAACATCGCTAAAGTACTATCGATGCCCTGGTGAATATCGACACAATCAACTTGGGAATCATCAGCACGAGAAGAGTTACGTCAAGAAGCAACAAACTCAATAATTCTGTCAGTTCTCATTTTTATAGCAGACAGTATTTGTGGTAAATCATTCCGAAGATAATCTAAATCAATTTCTTCAATACATTCTTGAATTACTGTTTCTGGCTGAGGGTATTTTTCTTGATAAAGAGATAACAAATCTAAAATTGCTTTGGTATATTCATCTAGATATAAAATATTAGAAGAAACAAAATTGATCGGATTATTAATTTTATGAGCAACACCAGCTACCATTTGACCTAAACTAGATATTTCTTATGTTTGAATAAGTTGGCTTTGAGCTTGTGTTAGTTCTTCAGTATACTCACCAATAGTAACAATCAATTGATTGAAAGAAGTAGCTAGGAGACCAACTTCATCTTTTGTAGTGACAGGTACAGTTAGTTGAAAGTTATATTCTTGGGCTACTTTATGAGCAAGTTGAGTCACCTTTTCTATCGGGCGTTCGAGCGCCAGACTGATGTAAAAAGCCATGATTACTGCGATCAATCCAGACACTAAAATACTTATTGTAATTATTCCCAGTCGTAGTTTTTATGCCAACTTTAGAGCTTCATCTCCTCGTCTTTCCTGACTGAATGCCAAATCAACTTGTTCATTTAATTCCTGAAAAATATGGTCAATTGTAATAGTATTTTGTCCACTATTAATTCTCAATAATTGTTCTTGGCCTTGCTTGATTTGATTAGACTTTAGTGCCAAAGAATTAACTAATCCTAATTCCGCCTGGATTAAATTTTGATAATATTTAATAAAGATATTTAATCGATGTAGATTATTTTTTTAAATCCGGAGGATTGACGATTAAAATTTCCTGATTATTTTCAAGAAAATTATCTATTTGGTTGATTAAATTTTCAGCTTTCTCTGTTGCTGCAATAAACTGACTATTTTCATATTACAGGCCAGATTTATTACCTAGTATTACAGGCAATCTTAAAGCGTGTATTTGTGTTTCATATACTGTGCTTTGTAAGTTTTGCAAAAGTTTTTTGTTGCTGATGTGTAATATCCCTTTGTTGGAGGGCTTCTCTATGACGATAGTCTCCCACTACTATTCCTAAAGTAGTTCCTAGTATGGCAATACCAATACAGAGAGCATAGCCATAGCCTATTTTTTGACCAATTCGCAACTGACTGAATATTTGCCAAAATATTTTTTTTTAGTTTGTGTATGGATTTATTTTGGCTGTTCACAGATATATTTTCAGCCTTGCTGTTAATTTTTAATAATATACTGGGGGGCGGAAGTAATACCATAATTTTTCCCCGTAAGCTACTAATTATTCTATCATTGGACAGACTAAACCAACAAAATTTTTTTGATAGGATTGACTATATCATCTATATTATCTCAAACTTTAAGATTGCTGATTTGGACTCTAAATCACTGCTATAGGTGATTTTTGGCCAATACTCTCCTTTAGCAAAGTTTGAATAGTTATGGCTATGTGATTATCATTGTCAAAGGCAAAAAGTAGATATATTTTTAAACTAAGTTTGGTCTAAAAATTAAAATTATACTGGTAAAGTAACACCTAAAAATAGTGCTAAATATTCCAGATTTGCTAGTTAAAATTTTCCTCCTTAGTTTGTATAGGGTAAAAGAAAATGCTCCACAAAATCAAACGCCGAGTATTTGAAATCATTGAATTAGATCATGCCAGAGATATTTATAGCAAAACTTTTAAGAGCTTCATCGTCACACTAATTTCCCTAAATATCCTAGTTATAATCATCTCAACAGTAGAAGATATTTATCAAAAGTATAAATTTTTTTTGGATAGCTTTGAGATGGCATCAGTTGCGATATTTACCATTGAATATTGTTTACGAGTCTGGTCATGTAATGTTGCTCCTGGATATAAACATTCAGTCTGGGGAAGAATCAGATTTATTCTTAAACCTTTAGCAATTATTGATTTAATTGCTATTCTCCCAATTTACTTACCTTTATTTTTGCCAAATTTAATATTTACTCGTTCATTTCGTCTATTTAGAATATTTCGGATCTTCAAAATAGGCAGATATTCAGATACAGTCAAATTATTCTGTAAAATTATTAGTTCAAAAAAAGAAGACTTAATTGTTACTTTATTGATTGGTTTAGTTTTATTAATAATTTCTGCAAGTTTAATTTACTTTGCTGAACATGAAGCTCAACCAGAAAATTTTCCTCATATTCCTGCTGCTATGTGGTGGGGAGTTGTTACTTTAACTACTGTAGGTTATGGAGATGTATATCCTATTACTCCTTTAGGTAAATTTTTTGGGGCAATCGTAGCATTAGTAGGAATTGGTAAATTTGCTTTACCAGCAGGTATAATTGCTTCTAGTCTGACTGAAGAACTTGAAAAAAAACGGGCTTTAAACGAACAAAAAAAATATATAAAATATAAAAAATCTATAATTTGTCCCTATTGCGGTAGAAACATAGATCAATAATGGCACACTTAACTCTCAGGAAGAGGTTAGAGGGAAACCAACTTTCGTCAATTACCTCTTCCTGTTCCTCAGTGAAAGGGAGCAACGGTATAAATCCCAAACTTGTAAAAGTAGCCTTTCTGAATATTCTTTCTTCGTTTTTTCAATGAATCGATCGCAAGTATCACCAATTAATAGTATTTGGCTATTTATGATAGTTTCAGCTACAGTAATAGCAGCATACAATGGTAGGATGACAGAAATAACTAAAGCATCATTTGAAGCTGCTGAAAATGCTGTTAATTTAGCTATAGGCTTAATTGGTAGTATGGCAGCATTATGACTAGGCATAATTCAAGTAGTTGAAACAGCAGGAGGAATGAAAATATTTGCTGGCTTAATTCGTCTTCTAATCATCAAACTTTTTCCTAATATACCTGCATCCCACCAGGCTATATCTGCCATTATTTTGAATATAGCTGCTAATGTTTTAGGATTAGGGAATGCTGCTACACCAATGGGTTTAAAAGCTATGACTGAAATGGATAAATTAAATCCATAAAAAGGAACTACTACAGATGCCATGTGTCTATTTTTTAGCAATTAATACCTCTTCAGTTACGATAATTCCTATTAGTGTGATTACTGTTCGTGCAAATGCTAGATCCCTAATCCTGGGGATATTGTCTTACCTACAATTATTGCTACTTTATGTTCTACAATTACTACTATTGTAGCAGCAAAATTTTTCGCACGTCAGCAACCAATGCCTAGCTTAAATCAATCCCTTTCTGCAGAAGCCTTTGATAAAAATGATTCCCTAGAAGGTGAAGCAAAAAAAATTGAACTGACTCCGCCTAACCCTCTTGGGAAATT
>JAJEAQ010000730.1 GCA_022822685.1 Trichodesmium sp. jk18x7bins.61 | reverse complement strand
GCACTGCTAATGTACCGGCAGAGTCCGAGCAACGCTATATACCTATAAAACAGCTTTTTCTACTGATTTCAATACATATAAAAATATTAGGGTGACAGCCACTTCTACCTTCAGATGAGCTTTTGCCTTCTGGATTTTTTATCTAATTAAACATAATCAAGCGATCGCATACTCAATTCTCATATCACTATTTGCTATAATGCTAATTTATTCTATTATTAATTAACCAAATCTTAACTAAAGCTTAAAGCTAATTTAACTTCAAAATTTCAATATGAAGTATATAGTAGTTGATGGTAAAAATAAATAGTAATTTTGGCAGCTGACCTTTGTACATTAGCTGCTACTAAACTTATAGAGGACTAATGAACGGAAAAAAACATGTTTTGGATGCATCTTTTTCTGATGTATCTCTTTTCTGCTACAGCTTTTGCATCACCTGCTACTGGAACTCCCCAAAAAAATACTTCTGAGCAACCAACTTCTTCAATAGATGTTGAAAATTCAATCAAAGATTCGCAACAACGGCAAAGTCTAGATCAAACGAGCGTTAAACCGCAACTTCTGGTTGCCAATCTAGAAGATTTTGATCATACAAATACCAACAGTCAAACGGATTTTTCAACTTCCCAAGAAAATGAAAATAGTATTCCAGAAAACAAGATAATTTCTGTTGACCAACTGTCTAACTTTAATCCAGAAAGTGACATATCAACTAACAAAGAAAATGAATATACTGCTCCATTAGGCCTGGTAACTTCAGTTGAACAACTATCAGATGTCCAACCTACAGACTGGGCTTTTCAAGCACTACAGTCTCTAGTTGAAAGATCTGGTTGTATTGTTGGTTATCCAGATGCATCTTTTCGAGGCGATCGCGCCATCACCCGGTATGAATTTGCTGCTGGATTGAATGCTTGTTTAGAAAGGATTCAACAACTGATTCCCTTCCAAACAGCTGACTTGATTACTCAGGAAGACTTGGCTGTTTTTCCAAAACAGCCAGAAAATTTGGCCATCGAATTAGCAGAAATTAAAGGTAGAGTAGATGCACTAGAAGCACGTACAGATATTTTAGAAGGTCAGCAATTTTCTACAACTGCTAAACTCAGTGGTCAGACAGTTATGTATCTGGCAGACGGTAGCAATGCCTCTGAGAAGAATAACACTGCACTTCAATATCAACTGCGACTCAAGTTGAACACTAGTTTCACTGGTACTGATCGTCTCAGAGTAAGTATCAATGCTGGTAATCCAATTCTATTGAATACTGCTACTGAATTTCCTCGTGGCCGATTCGATGGTCGAACTGCTGAAACGCTTTTGATGTTTGGAAATTCTCGAAATGAGGTAGGTGCAGGAAGCATAGATTATAGTTTCCAAGTTAACAAGCAGTTGAAAGGGGTTGTGAGTGTCAAGTCTGATGACCGGATTATTTCAGGATTAATCAGCCCTATTTCTGGCCTAGATGTTGGCCCTATATCAAGCTATGCTCGTCTGAATCCTATACTCTTTCCCGTTAACTTACGAGCAGGGGTTGGTTTTCAATGGCATCCAACTGAATGGTTCGACTTAGATTTTTTTACAGGTAGGGAAACTGGTTCAGCAGCTAACCCATTTAAGGGATTATTTAACGGCGGTTATGCTGTTTCTACAAGATTTGTGCTTAGATTGGATTCTGTGTATGTTTCTGCGTTTTATATTCACAGTTATTCCTCAGAAAGGGGGATTGATGCAGCCGCAGGCAGTAATGCTTCAAAAGTGATTGGGGCTAGGCCTGTAGCTGGTGACACATACGTCGCCGCTGTTTTTTATCGATTTTCTTCTCAGTTTCTTTTAGGTAGTTCTGCTGTTTTTAGTAACCCTCGAACTTTAGGCTCAGGAACAAAAGGAGATGCTAATGTCGTTGACTATCGTGTTAGTCTGTTTTCTAATGTTCCATGAAGGAAATATGGCTGGAATAATTGCTTGCCCCCAACCAAAACTTACTCATACTAGCAATAGTAACCAGGCAAGAGCTATTGGTTTACCGCCTGGGCAGCGAAGCGATCGCGATACAGGCTGGCATTTGGAAGCTTTCTACACTTTTCGGGTTAATAACAATATTACGATCACTCCTGGTGTCTTCTGGTTGACTGCACCCAATCATGACGAACGTAATCCTGATGTGGTTGTAGGGGCAGTCAGAACAACCTTTAATTTTCAGGAGGTAAGAACTCTGACAATTACTGACTTTAGTTTTGGGTTCAATATTCGGTAATCCTGTATACTAATGGTCAATTGAGACTCAAACCTTTACTATAGCAACCGCCAATACTGTTAGGACGCTAATCGCCAGACATACTCAATGGCATCTCGTAAACAATCAAAATTTTCTAGAGCGTAACTATAGGGTAGGGCATAAATTAGGCGATTCCTTCCTGGCTCGCTTTGCTACGCACATGAAACGCGAATCCCTATCTATAAAATACTACTTCTATTCTATTAACTAACTGCTCTGGCGACTGCTATACAACATTACTAAAATCATTACAATACACTGCTACCAAATGTTCTAAAGATCCCCTATTTTTGACTTAGTGCATATTCTGGTTCTTGCTATTGTTGCATAGGGTTGGAGTTGTTCAAGGGTTAATAATTTTCTCCAACGCTTATTTATCACTATTCAACCGAACATAATATTATTATAGCGGTTTTCACAAAGATATACTACAGAAACAGCAGTGAGTATGTGTAAAATTTCAGGAGTCAAAGTAGTGATCATTACTTCTGTGTCGTCACGCCCTACAGCTTGGGCTGTTACTCCAGTTGTTCCCATCCGCAAAAAGCTGAATCCTCGGTAGAGAATGTTAAATAAGACTGTAGCCAGGGTAACTCCTGCTAAGTCGCGGATATCTGGTAGATGCCCCAAAAAAAGTTACACTGATTAATCCCGCTAGGGGAATCATTATATTTGAGAGAATATTAACAACGGCTAATCGGTAGAAACGAGGTAGAAAATTATCTTGATTCATAATGAATTAACCAGGCTATTAAGGACATCTATATAGCGTTTTTATTTGGAATGTCAACAAAAAATATTACCCAATATGGCTTTGATAACTTTTACTGTTCACGAAGGGAAAAGATGGCTTAGAAATATCATCACCCTTTAATATTACAACTTTTATATTGCCTCAACTGAGATAGTCTTGACAAGAGGTCGGTTAAAATAAAAAAAGACATAATTGTAACAATTATGTCTTCAGAGGCAAAACTCAATTGCTGCCATGGTTTAGGTAATTTTAAAAGGACAAAACTGACACAATATAGCTATGCAATCTCCTTGAGTGCCCTAGCAAACATATCCGTAAAAATGGTCATCGATGAGACAATCAAAATTACATTTGTGTCCCATGTGGTCGCCAGTTCTTGATTGGGAACGATAGCAAAGTAATCTCAAGTTGGTTTTTGGGCTTCTCATGGAGAAGCCCTTAGCTAGTTATTTTGATCAAGAAATAGATAAATGACAAATATTACTTTTACAGAAAAAACTCCTAACTTACTAATTGTAGCTACTGGCAATCCCGGTAAACTTCAAGAAATGCAAGCTTATTTGGCAGATATCAATTTACAACTCCAGCTTAAACCTCAACACCTAGAAATTGAAGAAACTGGAGAAACTTTTCTTGCTAATGCTCGCCTCAAAGCTAGTGAAGTGGCAAAAGCTACTGGGGAATGGGCGATCGCTGATGACTCTGGATTAGCTGTAGAGGCTTTAGATGGGAGGCCAGGGATTTATTCTGCTCGTTACGCTCCTACTGTTGCCGAACAAATAGAGCGAGTATTAACAGAATTGGGAGACAACCCTCATCGTCGGGCTAAGTTCGTCTGTGCAATTACCATTGCTAGACCTGATGGTACAATTGCATTAGAAGCGGAAGGCACTTGCCATGGAGAAATTCTACATAGCCCTCGGGGCAATGCAGGGTTTGGTTACGACCCAATTTTTTATCTCCCTAGGGAAAATAAGACCTTTGCTGAAATGCCCCCAGAAAGCAAGCACTCCTTCTCCCATCGTGGTCAAGCTTTCCAAATATTACTGCCTCAAATGAAGAAACTGTGGTATGACTAACACGGTTTCACGCCAGTCAAAATTCAGAAATTCAAAAGTTAAATTTTCTGAGCTGAAAACTTTAACGGACAATATTTTCAGGCAACTATTTCACAGCTAGTTTTATGAGCAAAAAATGAATTTATACCTAGGGCTTGATTTTGGCACTTCCGGAGCCCCCACTGTTGTCATCGACTCCAATTTTGAAGTTAAAGCAGAAGCTAAGTATATTTGGCCAACAGCTGTGGAAAATAAATTGCCTCATGTTTGGCCAACAGCTTTATATAGTTTAATTTCTGATATTCCTCTGGAAATACGACAGAAGATTCAGGCGATCGCTATTGATGGCACTTCTGCAATATTATTATGTAATAGTAATTCACAACCTACAACTGAAGCCATTCTATACAACGATAGTAGAGGGGTGGAAATGATCAACAAGTTAAAAAGTATTGCCCCACCTAATCATCCTGTTATTAGCCCTACCTCTAGCTTGGCGAAGTTATTGTGGTTGATAGAACATCTTTCACTATCAAATCAAAATTATTATTTCTTGCATCAAGCCGACTGGTTAGGATTTTGGCTACATGGAAAACTGGGAGTAAGTGACTATCACAATCCTTTAAAACTTGGTTATGATGTTGGCAATCTATCTTATCCAGATTGGTTACTCAATTTTCTTAACTCTGAAGTTGAGGGAAATATCCAGTTACCACAAGTAGTCACACCAGGCTCAATAGTAGAGAAGATCACTACAGAAGTTATTAATAGTCTCAATCTCTCTCCTGAATGTGTTGTCTGTGGTGGTACAACAGATAGTATTGCTGCATTTATCCCTAGTGGTGCTAGCGCTCCAGGGGAAGCAGTAACTTCCTTGGGCTCAACTCTAGTTTGAAAATTGTTGAGTCACACTAGAGTTGACGATGCTAGATATGGAATTTATAGTCACCGCCAGGGAGATTTATGGCTAGTTGGTGGTGCTTCTAATACTGGGGGCGCTGTATTACGGAAGTTTTTTACTGATGCTGAATTAGAAACCTTGAGTAGGCAAATAGATACTAATGCTGAAAGTGGATTAGATTACTATCCCTTGCTACAGAAAGGCGATCGCTTCCCCATTAACGATCCGGAATTCCCACCAAAATTAGAACCTAGGCCATAAAATCCAGTTATTTTTATTCATGGGTTACTCGAAGGCATTACTAAGATTGAATTACGCGGTTATTAACTGTTGCAAGCATTAGGCGCAGCTACACTCACTAATGTTTATACTGCTGGAGGTGGTGCTAAAAACCCTACTTTTATGACGATTCGGGAACAGTATTTACAAGTACCTACAGTAAAAGCGCTGAACACAGATGCAGCCTATGGTAGTGCTATTCTAGCCATGAAACCCTCAAATTGAGAAAAAGTACAAATATTTCAGATTATCTCTAACAAACAGTCTCTAATAAATCAGAGATTGTTTGTCACGCCTCAGATGAAATTCAGGCGTAGGGTGGGTGAGGCGCAAATATCTCCTCGTACTCACCAAAATCTTAGTGAACCGCCGTCACCCACCATAATTAAGCACCCTAGCCATCTTAATATTTACTTTACAAACAGTCTCTAAAGAATTAGCAGTCAAAAATTTGGGTTTGTAGTTGGGATGTCGCGCCCCAACTAAACGCGACGCTCCTACACTAAAAGCGAAAGCGTTAGTGTAGGCTACTGTTGTCTGCTAGAGACGGTCAGAACTTCCTGAGCGGGATATCCCCATGGCGTTTTATAGTGAGGTAGCGTCGTGCCCCACTTTACATCCATATTTTTTTTATTTTAGAGTGAGCATTTGCCTCCTGACTGAGGAACTTCGCTTGCCTCCTGAGGGAGGAGCTGCGCTTGCGGCTTCTTCTCTACCATCAATTATAACATATATATCCAAGTAGAGAAAAAAATTATTTTAAGCAAATATCAACGCCGGGATTCATGAGGGGCTGTGTGCGTCACTAAAGTCCGCACTTTATACGCCCCACGGTGACGCTGTCGCTTGCCTCATTCGGTCGGTTCTCCGCTTTTCATGTTGCGTAGCAAAACACCGTGAGGCTTCTCCCGGAGGAAGCTAAAGCTTAGTAACTAGCAATAAAACATCTCCGCTCGTAGTTGCGCTTCAGCACTATCAAGCTAGTTAAGCCATTATTAGCGAACTACTTTTTCAAACATTATATAAATTACCCAATTTTGAAGTTGCTAACTGAAGATTATCTCTTCATCAAAAATAGAGCATTAATATTTTTTAGTTGTTTATACTTACAGTTTTTTTGTGTAATTGTTGAGTAATTGCTATTTATATCAATAGGGCTCAATCGTAACAGTAAATTAAATCAGATGAGTGAAGTCAATCAGTATAGTAGTTTATGAGTAAATTTAGGAGATAATAATAAATATCGGGTTGAGGTGAATCATGATGAACAATATTGTACCCGGCTTAAACAACAAACTGATTGCTAAGGTCGTTAAATTAAATGGAATGAGTTCCGTTGAAGCAACACAATCTTTAGCAGCACTAGAAAAATTTACTACTACTGATTTCCGCAAAATTCGATAGGCAGATCAAGCAGGAAAAAACGAATAAAATGTAAAAAACCTTAACAATTTTATGAAAAAAATGCCCCCTATGATGGTGATATTTATCGGGGCATGTCTTTTAGTAAAGAGTCAATAAAATCTTTTATTAAAAAATTAAAACCTCATGGAAATTATACTTTAGATACTGTCACCAGTTTTACTTCCGATCCAAAAATTGCTGAGAATTATTCTGGTCATTTTTGCTCAGTAGCAATACGCATAAAGCACAATCATTCAGGATTATCTATCTGTGATTTATCAGCAATGTATAGCGAAAGTGAAGTGCTAGTTCCTAAAGATACTGAATATGAGATAACTAATATACCCAAGGAAGTTAAAGCTGGGCAGATAAACCATATTGATTTGGAAGAAATTTCTATAGGATCTGAGAATTTGCCCCTATCTCAAGTAAAATCCTAGGTTAAATTGGGCATTGCTATTAAGCTCCACCGCAACTGAGATTGAGAAGCAAGTGGTAAGTAAGTCACCAAAATTATTTGTATGCTTAGAACCAGGTATATTTTCTGTTCTTTTTCTTGGTACCCTACCAGGTGCCTCTGTCACCAATATCTGGTCGCACTGCTTTTCCCTACTCCCGCCAAATACTAAATTAATTTTGCACAGGTAAGCTTTTCAGTATATAGTCTCTATTTAAAAACCAAAACAAAATGATTAAAATTATTCATGTTTCTGACATTCATATTGGTAGTGGTTTTTCTCACGGCCGTCTCAACCCAGAAACAGGTATAAATACTCGCTTTGAAGACTTTGTTTCTAGCCTCAAACTTTGTATAGATAGAGCAATTTCTGAACCAGTTGATTTAGTTCTTTTTGGTGGAGATGCTTTTCCAGATGCTACTCCAGCACCATATATCAAAGAAGCTTTTGCTAGTCAATTACGTCGTTTAGCAGATGCGGAAATTCCCACAGTATTATTAGTAGGAAATCATGACCAATATTCCCAAGGTCACGGAGGAGATAGTTTAGGTATTTATCGTACTTTAGGTGTGCATGGAGTTGTAGTAGGCGACAGCATAGAAACTCATAACATTCAAACTGCTAATGGTGCTGTTCAAATTATTACTTTGCCTTGGTTAACTGGCTCTGGTTTAATGACAAAATCAGAGACAGAAGGTCAATCTATGGGTAAAGTCAATGAGTTATTAATTGAAAAACTGCGTCTAATATTAGAAGCAAAAATTCGTCAACTAGATCCAGAAATTCCCACAGTACTTTTAGGTCATTTAATGGCAGATAGAGCGAGTTTAGGAGCAGAACGTTTTTTGGCTGTTGGTAAAGGTTTTAATATACCTGTTTCTCTGTTAAATCGTTCTTGTTTTGATTATGTTGCTTTAGGTCACGTCCACAAACATCAAAACTTGAATCCATCTAATAACCCACCAATTATTTATCCTGGAAGTATTGAGCGGGTTGATTTTAGTGAAGAGAAAGAAGAGAAAGGTTTTGTATTAATTGAACTGGAAAAAGGTGAAGCAAAGTGGGAATTTTGTTCTCTACCTGTACGGAATTTGAAAACTATTAAAGTTAATGTTTCACAAGCAGAAAATCCACAAGCTGAATTATTAAAAGCTATTAGTAAAACCTCAATAGAAGATGCTGTAGTGCGGTTGATTTATCAGTTACGTTCGGAACAGTTAGATTTAATTGATAATGGAGTTTTACATCAAGCTTTAAGTGTGGCGCACACCTATACTATTCAACCAGAATTAGTTAGTCAATTAGCAAAGCCTCGTTTACCAGAATTATCTACAGGTAATAGTATTGATCCCTTGAAAGCGTTAAAAACTTATTTAGACAGTCGGGAAGATATTCAAGATATCCAAGAGGAAATGTTAGAAGCTGCCACTAAGTTACTTGCAGGTGAAATAAATTTATCAGAAGAAAATTCCGATAGTCAGTTAAATTTATTTAGCAAATAGTGAAGGAGTGCGGTTCGTTTCTAGCAGGAATCCTTGGCTACCAGGGACGTATGGCTAGAGTCCAGCGACTGTGTTCCCATACAGAGCGGATAACTGAGCTCAGAATGTGGGTGAAGCCAAAGGCGAGGACCACCCGCTAAGGAAGGCGTGAATCCCGCTCTGGCCACACCGAAGGAACCATACCCGGAACCCAGAGTGAAGCAGGCAACAGGACTCAATCCTAGCTCAAGCGTATAGGCGCACTGGAGTTAATGGGGAGTTGATAGAACATCATGAGATGTCGCCGGAGAGATTACCGAACCTCCTGGAAAAATGTCTTAATAAGATGAGTCAATGCGATAATTAGTGACTACATAATCGGAGCAAGTCCCGCAGTGTCCTGCTTTGATAACTGCATTCCTGGGATTCTGATGGGCAAAGTGAAGGCTCCTAAGTCAACAAACAATTCTTTTCTCGGAACGGATAAAAACATTAGGTAGGTCTTGAGAACGGTCGAAAACTCAGGTAAACAGGGTAGAGTGAATCCCTGCCTAGTGGGTAGGATGCAACAGTCAATTGGTTGCGGTAGGCGCTGAACAGAAAGATTAACGTAGAGTAAATGACAGGACATGAG
>JAJEAQ010000682.1 GCA_022822685.1 Trichodesmium sp. jk18x7bins.61 | reverse complement strand
CTACCTAAGTACTTTGTCTACTAGCTAGTAAAATTATATTCAGGGAATATGATTATGGTTGCTCAATCTAGTATATATTCATCACCTCTACAACAAGCGATTGACCGTCATCCGTTAACTGTAACTCCAGAAGCCATTGTGGTAGATGTGCTAAAACTCATGGGTAAATTACAGAGTAGTTCTACTTGGCTCGATTTAAATACATCAGAAAATCAGGAAATAGGTGAATCAGCATTATTAAACAAGCTAAAAGCTACTTGTGTTTTAGTTGTTGAAAATCAATCTATTGAGGCAGGGCTAAACAATAATTCAGAATCTTCTTTGTTGGGGATATTCACTACTAATGATATTGTCAAGTTAATTGCAACTGGTAAAATTAGTCATCTACAAAATTTATCAGAAAATGCGAAGATAGCAGAGGTGATGTCATCTAATGTTGTGACTCTAAAAGAATCAGAAGCACAAGATTTATTTACCGCGTTGTCTCTGTTTCGGCAGCATAAAATTAGTCATCTACCAGTGCTAGATAGCAAAAATCAAATAATTGGTATTGTGACACCAGAAAGAATCCGTAAAGTCTTACAACCGTCTAATATTCTGAAATTAAGACGGGTAAGTGAGGTGAATAATGACACAGTGACAGTTACAGCTCCAGAAACAGCATCACTGTTACAAGTTAGTCAAATGATGTCGGAGCAGCAAATTGGTGGTGTGATTATTACAAAGAAGAAAAAAGTTAAAACACAAAAGAATGAAATTGAAAAACCTGTAGGTATAATCACAAATGATCTTCTTGTTCAAGCCTATTTTATTGATATGGATTTGGCGACAGTACCTGTAAAAAAGGTAATGAAAATTCCATTAAATTGTTTAAAAAAAACGGATTCTCTATGGGATGCTCACAAAAAAATGTTGCAGGAACAGGTATCAGTTTTGATAGTATGTAGCCAACAAGGGGAGTTACTAGGAACAGTTAATCAGACTAATTTACTGCAAGTTTTAGATCCGACAGTAATGTTTGGCTTGGTGAGAAAATTACGAATTGATGCCAATCGACGGCAAGCAGAAAAGTTTGATTTGTTACGCAATCGGAATATACAATTAGAAAAAGAAATTCAGGCACGAACGGCGGAAATACAGGAACAGTTGGAGCGTGCTCGCCTCTTAGCTCAAATAGCTCTGCGAATTCATCAATCTTTAAATCTAGATGAAATTATCCATGCAGCAGTTACAGAAGTGCAACAATTTCTCAAAGCTGATCGAGTGGTATTATTTCAGGTAGAGTCTCCAGAAGTTGCGAAGATAGTTGCTGAGTCTGTAGATAATCATTGCAATTCTTGGATGGGAGAAATAATTTCATCGGAATGCTTAATGTCAAATTTCCAAGGCGATCAAAATCAGATTCAGGCAGTTTCTGATCTTGAGCAAACAGATTTAACTACAGAAAAATTTATTGAGTTGAAGCAAAAACAGGTAAAAGCTTTCTTGAACGTACCAATTTCCCAAGATGGGCAACTATGGGGAATTATGTGTACCCAAGAATACTCTGGTGTTCGAGAATGGCAACCATCTGAAATGGATTTGTTACAGCAGTTAGCAACCCAGTTAGCGATCGCTATTCAACAAGCTCAACTTTATCAACAAGTACAAACTCTGAACACAGACTTAGAAAAACAGGTGCAAGAACGCACAGCACAATTGCGACAAAAAGTCAAAGAATTAGAGCAACTGAATATTCTCAAAGATGATTTTTTAAGCACTGTTTCCCATGAATTAAGAACACCTTTGTCAAATATGAAAATGGCGATTCATATGTTGAAAGTTTTTCCAATTAATGAACGCTGTCAACAGTATTTAAATATTCTAGATACCGAGTGTAAAAGAGAAATTGAATTAATTACTGATTTGTTAGATTTACAACGCCTAGAAGCTGGTGCTGAATCTATTCCTCTAGATACTATAGACTTAATAAGTTGGCTACCTACTATTCTTGAACCGTTTAAGTCTAGGGCTCAAGAACGCCAACAAAATCTGAAGATTGAATATTCTCAAAAACCGCCTAAGATTATTTCTAATAATAATAGTTTAGGCAGGATTTTAGCTGAACTCCTAAATAATGCTTGCAAGTATACTCAAAATGGTGAAGAAATCATATTTTCAGTTGATTATAAGCAGAGCAAATGGAGCAAAAAAAAGAGCGGAGAAACGTCTCCTTTAATCAAATTTTTGATTAGTAATCAATCAGAAATTCCCGAATCTGAGTTACCTAAAATATTTAATAAATTTTATCGAGTTCCTAATGCTGACCCTTGGAGACAAGGTGGTACTGGTTTAGGTTTGGCTTTGGTTAAAAAATTAGTGGAGCAGTTAAGTGGCAATTTATTTGTCACCAGTAGCAATGGTTGGACAACTTTTACAGTAGAATTGCCGATTTCAAGTAATTTCACAACTACCAGACCTAGTTTGAGCTAGCCTACTGGTATGTCTACTTAATGGGTGAAGTGCTGATCATGTGAGCGTCTCGCTTACCCATGGGAGTAAGATACTCCCACTACCTACCAATTGAATCTTGACAGACGACCATTACTTCCTTATTTAGTCTGTAGAGTAATAACTGTAGTAAATAACTGCATCAAAGGTGCATTCAGGCAAAAAAAGACAACAGAAGATTATCTCTCAAGATTGGTCATGGCCTCTATGGCCCATTTTACCCTTATACCCCTACGGGCAACGGCGAACATTACGAAAAGAAATAGTTAAGGATACAATCTGGACTTTTGACCAAATTCAGGGTATCTTCTATGTCACTGTACCAATTCGGATGACAGTAGTAAGAATGGTTGGAGGGGGTTTGTTTGTTTACGCTCCCATAGCACCAACACAGGAGTGTGTGCGTCTTGTTAATGAATTGGTAGAGAAATATGGAGAAGTTAGTTTTCATTCAGGTGGGTATGAATTTAGGCAAGCGTTTAGTTTTTAGAGAAGAATACAGGTGGTGGGTATTTACCAGAGACAGATTTACGCTTTCTCAGGGAATTAGATGAAGGATTGAGGAAAAGAGGAATTTTACGTTAAGGGATTTGTAAACATTTAGCTATTAGCTGTCAACTTTCAGCTTTTTAATGAATAAAGTATAAAACTCAAATACAGGACTACCGAAGTTTTTTCTAACTAATTATCCGAACAAGATATTATACCAAGCGTGATAAATCACTGCAATGGTAAAGCTACTCTGGAAGATACTTGTAGCAATTCATATATAATCCGGTTATATAATAGATGCAGCTAGAAATGAGTTGGGTTCTGGCGACTGTAACCCCCTACTTGCAATGTCTAATCAACTGGATTTCATATCATGCATAGCAAGCAAAATTTTTGATAATTGGTATTACTCACCAATAAATCATTGGATATAAAGCAATATACAGAAATTCCCGATGCTGACGAGCGCCAGATTTAGTATAATTTTGGAATTACTTAATCTTTATTACCTCCTAAAAACAGACAAATTATGGTATCATGCTATCTTCATTAATCCTCTAGAGAGTAAAATCACTGATGACTAAAAGCGAAACCAGGAATGAAGCAGAAGTTCGTTTACAAAGAGTTGATGAATTACGGAATCTAGGAATAGATCCCTATCCTAGTAAAGCGGAGCAGCGATCGCATACTACAAAACAAGTCATAGAATTATTTACCCCACCGGGGAAAGATTTACAGGCAGGAGAAACAGACTCCGACGAACAATTACTGAAAGTTTGCGGTCGCATTACTTCTAAGCGTGATAGTGGCAGTATTTGTTTTATTGACCTCACAGATGAAACCAGTAAAGTTCAATTAAAAATTGAGAAAAAATTAGTCAAAGGTGAGCCTGGTTTGAGCTTTAAACAAATTCAAAAACTCCTTGATGTAGGAGATTTTATTAGTGCAGAAGGAATAGGTTGTCGAACTAATCGAGGCGAGTTATCAATTCAGGTAAATCAGCTTGCTCTCCTCTCAAAATCTATCATTCCTTTTCCTGACTCCTATTATGGTGTTAATGATCCAGAAGTTTGTCGTCGTCATCGGGAAATGGATTTAACTGGAAATGCTGAATCATTAAAGCGTTTTAGAGTGCGTAGTAAAATTATGCAAAGTATTCGCACATATCTTTGGAATGCTGGATTTTATGAATTGGAAACACCTGTTTTACAGTCAATTTATGGTGGTGCGGCTGCCAGACCTTTTGTGACTCACCATCACGCTTTAGATGTTGATTTATATCTACGAATTGCTCCAGAATTATTCTTAAAAAGGGCAATTTGCGGTGGTTTTGAACGGGTATTTGAATTAGGGAGAGTATTTAGAAATGAGGGTATTGATAGCACTCATAATCCTGAATTTACCTCCCTAGAAGTGTATCAAGCTTATGCTGATTATTTTGAAATTATGGGCTTGGTGGAAGAAGTGATTTGTTACAGCGTGACGAGTATTTTAGGTGATTTAAAAGAGATAGAATACCAAGATCATACTATTAACTTAGAACGCCAATATGACCATAGTCAAAAATATCCTGGTTTCTGTGGCAAACATTGGCAAGTTAAAACAATGGTAGAAGCAGTTAAGGATGAAACCGGGCTTGATTTTGATAATTTAGAGTTAGCAGCAGCCATTAAAGAGGCAGAAAAATTCAACCTCAAATTATCCAAGTTGGAAACTCAAAGTTTGGGTTATCTTCTCTATGCTGTTTTCGACCAAAAGGTAGAATCAACTTTAATTCAACCCACTTTTATCATTGATTTTCCAGTTGAAGTCAGCCCGTTAGCGAAAAGACATCACAGTCGCCCTGGTTTCGTGGAAAGATTTGAGTTATTTATTCACGGCACTGAGTATTCTAATGGTTTCTCCGAGTTAAATGATCCACAGGATCAGCGTCAACGTTTTGAGGAGCAGATCGCCCAGAGAGATGCAGGGGATGATGAAGCACATCCAATGGATGAAGATTTTATTCAAGCTTTATCATTAGGAATGCCTAACTGTGGTGGCATGGGAATAGGAGTTGATCGCCTGGTGATGCTATTGACTAATACTCAAAGTATTCGTGATGTAATTATGTTTCCTACTATGCGCCCGAATACTAAGGATTAGATATTATATCAACGTCTGGTGAGTTAGCTCCAAAAAATCTTTGTTTGTAGTTGCGATCGAGTGCCCAAACTATTTGATCGGGTGGTTAGCGCAACTACGAAGTTCCTTGAGGGCTGTTTGATCGGATAGTTCAAGTGGTGGGTGTTTCAAAAACGGATTTAGTATAAAACTCTTTTCTAGCCAGAAGCCAGTGTATAAATATTTTTGTCCAGAGACTTAATACCAATTAAATAAATATTTGCTACATCTTGGTCTTGGGGATTTTGGAATCAGGAGTTGGGGGTTGCCATGCTTCTTTACATCCTGCTTCTACAACCAGCCTGTTATTTCTAACCTTCTTTTTTCAAAAATGACATTCCAAAAGTTTAACCATACCTTTCATTAAATTTAACAATGACTTCACTTACTATATTGGCGTAAATAGAAGGTCTGTATTATGTGATGCAACGAGCCAGAAAACGGCTTTTAAACCCTTATTATTCCATACCGTGATTGTCTGAAATAACTTGAAGAACATAAAAAGAGTAGAAAGCTGGAACTTTTATTTGATAATTGTTTCAGCTACAGGCTGCACTGTATGACACGAACCTTCTATTTACGCCGTCCATGAAAGGTTTCTACAAGAGTTTAGATAAAGATGTATGTAACTATTGTAGATGCGTAATCAGATTTAAAAAATTTTTCAGCCTAATTTTAACCCCAAATATAGCCTAAACTCTATTTAGATAGATTCACGACGGCGGGAAAGGAACATTCCACCACCTAAGAAAGCCAACGCTGCCATACTTCCTGGTTCTGGTACGCGAGTTCTTCCTGGTTCTTCGTATAATCCTCCAAAAATCTTATCACTGCCATATCCAGTACCATTCACTGCTTTAAAACGAGCGCCAGCAATCAACTCACCGTCTCTTAAAGCATTTCCCAACAAAGTTTCGATTTCATCAGCATCCATATCTGAATCAGGATCAAGAATCAAAGATACTTGAGTGGACTCTCCTGCACCTAAAGCTCTATTTGGTTTTCCATTACCCATGAGAGTGCTTTTGTTGCCGAAGCCAATGTCAAAAGTAATATCATTAAAGCTAGTGCCTGCCATTGTACCATTACCTGCACTCCCATTAATCGAGTTGTCGTCAAAGATTAAATTGCCAAGCTGTGATGTTCCGGTATAGTCACTGGCAGTAATATTAAACACGTCAGCTATATCGCCACCAGTCCAATCCAATCCAAACCCCATAAATCGAGATTGAGTGGCATTAGAAGTACTAACATCTACCCCGTATAAATCTTGATAATCTACATCACCAGTGTTATTCGTGATATTCAAATCCAACTGCACATTACCATTAGCTAGATCAGAAAAGGTCATATCAACTTGAGCGGAAGCACCTGTTGCAGGATTGTTGGTACTGCCATAATAAGCATCAAAGTTCAGCCTCAAAGAAGCACTAGCACTGGGAGCAATTAGAGATGAACCAGCAGCTAATACAGAAGTAACTAATACAGTTGATAGTACATTCTTCATTTTCATCTGTTTCCTTCTTAGTTATTTTTAATTTATATTATAGTTCACGACAGCAGAGATTTTTGCTATTTCCACTGGTTTCACTTTCATTTACTATGATGGAACTTTTTTTCGCAAGAGCTAAAGACATATCTTTACTAAAAAACATAATTACGTATTTATATGTATAATATATTCTTAAAATTATCTAACTAAT
>JAJEAQ010000750.1 GCA_022822685.1 Trichodesmium sp. jk18x7bins.61 | reverse complement strand
CTACCCACTAGGCAGGGATTCACTCTACCCTGTTTACCTGAGTTTTCGACCGTTCTCAAGACCTACCTAGTGTTTTGCTCCGTTCCGAGAAAAGAATTGTTTTGTTGACTTAGTCGCCTTCAATTTGCCCATCAGAATCCCTGGAAAGCAGTTACAGTCGTAATGTACTGCGGGACTTATTCCGATTATGTAGTCATTTTTGTTTTCCCATTGACTCATGAAAATAGGACACTTTTTCAGAAGGTTCGGTAATCTCTCCAACGACATTACGGTAATGTTCTATCTACTCCCCATTAACTCCAGTGTGCCTATACGCTTTAGCTCTGATTGAGTCCTGTTGCCTGCTTCACTCTGGGTTCCGGGTATGGTTCCCGAACTGTGGCCAGTTAGGGATTCACGCTTTCCTTAGCGGGTGGTCCTCGCTTTTCCGCTTCACCCACATTCTGATCTCAGTTATCCGCTCTGTATGGGAACACAGTCGCTGGACTCTTAGCCATACGTCCCTAGTTGCTAGGGATTCCTGCTAAGAAACGAATCGCACTAAGACTCTTTCGGGTTTACCCTGTTGTATCGTCTGAAGTTTTTGAAATGATTTCGGGTGGTTGCCTGTTCTGGGGAAGGGGTTTTGTTTTCACATACAGATGAGAAGAAAACATCCGTATCGACCTTTTTACCTTTTGGGATCAGCCTATCAGGGATAATTTGGCTGTTCTCTATATGACGCAGTAGGCGACCAGGGGAGGAGCTTTCCTTACGGAATGCGGAGCCTTCAGGTCGCCGACAGGCGACCTGAACTGGTCGCACGACTTTGTTCACCCTTTCATCTCTTTCCTTCTTGCTCCTGACCACCTAATCCCTGGTGGGTGAGCCTACTTTTCGGCCAAAAAGGTAAGTCCTGACCTTTTTGGGAGCCTCCCTGTTTCGTGGCGACCTGAACAGGGAGGCTCCAGGCTCAAACGGGACTTGCATTCGGACTATTTCATTACTTACTCCTGGAGTAACGGAATAGGAGAGTCTTTTCCGTGAAGGCTAGGGGTGAAAATCCCTAGGGGACTCGGTGTCCCATTTCAGACGACCAGTAGGCGACCAGGGGAGGAGCTTTCCTTACGGAATGCGTAGCCTTCAGGTCGCCGACAGGCGACCTGAACTGGTCGCACGACTTTGTTCACTAACTTGATATTCTTTTAATCCCAACCATCCTTTAGCCTCTCGGTAAAAAACTTCCACCCAATTTCTTTGAGAGTAAGTCCTTGCTGGCCATTCAGGTGTCACTTTTGATGGTTCAAAATTAGTAATAAATAATCTATATCAGTTGCTTCTTCTAAAGAACTAGCGTTCATAACGATGGCCAAAGTTCTTTCTCCTTCTAGACGTGACACTGATGCTTTGAATGTAGCTACCCAAACTTTTTTAGGTTTTTCTAATAATAGTGAAATTTCTTCAAACCTTTCTGAATTATAGCTTTTTAATAACTCATCTAAGGGAATTTATTTTTCATTTTCTAAGTCATTTTTGATTATGACTTTCCGATTTTGGGCTACTCCTCCTAGATATTTTAGTTTCCTGACTTCGAATTTTTTGAGAAAAGTTGTGTTGTTACCATAACCAGCATCAATGAGGACGATTCCTGGACGATGGCCTCTCTTAAGAGTACGGTCTATTAACTCTATTCCTATATCTGGTTTTTGGAGAAATAATTTATCTTTTTTTCCTCCTGGCAATGAACTAGAATGTTGATATAATTCTACGTCTAAAGGTCAACTTTTTTTCCATCATAAAAATGATTTGTTACAGTCACTACAACCTTGTCTGTTTTTCTTATTTCGACCATGTATTGTCTCCCTACTCCTGCGGTAAAATTGCCGCTTTTTCTCTGGCCTGAATCATCTAAAATCAAACTAAATCCTTTCTTGAATTTCGTTTGAGCACGCTTGTTAATTATCTCCAAACGACGTTCATTGATTTCTATTGCATCTCAAGGAGAATCAGCTATGAAGTGATGTAGTCGATTATAAACTATTCCAATTGAGTTATTGGCTATTTGAGATATGTTTTTTCTTTCACTTTCCCCTAGTAATCCACCCAAATAATGCCTGAAACCTGTTTTTTGGGGTGTTTTTTCCCAGCATTCATCAAACTTTTGACACCGTCTTTCACAGCCAGGAGGCATTGCCACAGGAGTTGTTTCTTTCATCAGCGTGACATCTTCGACGTAAAAACCTTGTTGCTCAAGCATTTTAGCCTGGTTTTTCTAATTTGGTTGTGTAAGTCGTCCTATTAGCACTGAAAAATTGGCAAGCAGCAGATGAGGAAACTAGACGAATTATGTTAGCGATCGCAGGTGCAGACAAAAGTGATAACCTACTCCTCACTCAACAACATATACAAAAATTTCCTTGTAGTGATTTAATCAATATTGATCAACTCTGGATACAACATAGTCAAGGGCACTTCGGCTTTAGCATCATCTACCACATTTATCAACAATACCTAGCAAGGCAACTACTCCCAACTAGCAGAAAAAGTCGGATGGCGGATTGGCGATCAATGGTTAAACTATGAAGATTTAATTTTTGATCTCAGTACCCCAGTTGGACATCTACCCATCACTTGGTTGGTGCCAACTACTTTCTGGATGTACTGGCAAACACGTTTCGCTCGTGTGGGCTGGGAATTACTTTGATCTCGCTTTCACAATTGTCAAATTTGATTGCTATATTCAGATAATTAAGACATTTTTTTGTTGATATGGTTGGATTTTTTGCCGTTAATAATTATCAAATTCTTGCTATAATATTAATCTAAATATTTTGATCAACCTAATACTAAATTAAACTTTAAAGATATGTCTTTACCTATTGTAGCTGTTATTGGCAGGCCCAATGTGGGTAAGTCCACAATTGTGAATCGCTTGACCGAAAGTAAAGATGCCATTGTCCATAATGAACCAGGGATAACTCGCGATCGCACCTATCGTACCGCATATTGGCGATCGCGAGAATTTCAAGTTGTGGATACAGGAGGTCTCATATTTGATGATGATACAGAATTTTTGCCCCTAATTCGCCAACAAGCTATGGCAGCTATGGCAGAAGCAAGCGTAGCTATTTTTGTGGTAGATGGACAAACAGGTATTACAGGTGGAGATGAAGAGATAGCTCAATGGCTCCGCGAACAACCGATCCCCACCCTCCTAGCTGTTAATAAATGCGAATCCCTGACAGAAGGATTAACCTTGGCTGCCATGTTTTGGAAATTAGGCTTAGGAGAACCTTATCCGATTTCTGGTATTCATGGTAACGGTACAGGAGAATTATTGGATGATTTAATTACCCATTTACCGACAGTTGCAGAAATTCCAGAAACAAATGAGATTAAAATCGCAATTGTGGGTCGTCCTAATGTTGGTAAATCTAGTTTATTAAACGCACTGATTGGGGAAAATCGTGCTATTGTTAGTCCAATTTCTGGTACTACAAGAGATAGCATTGATACGATAGTAGAACGCAATGAAAAAATTTACCGTTTCATTGATACTGCTGGAATTAGGAAAAAGAAAAATGTTGAATATGGTGCAGAATTTTTTAGTATTAATCGAGCTTTCAAAGCCATTCGTCGTGCCGAAGTTGTACTATTTGTCATTGATGCTTTAGATGGGGTTACAGAACAAGACCAAAAATTAGCAAATCGGATTATTGAAGAAGGTAGAGCTTGCGTCCTTGTAGTAAATAAATGGGATGCTGTAGAAAAAGATTCTTACACAATTTATACTTATGAACAAGAAGTCAGATCAAGACTATATTTTGTTGAATGGGCAGAGATGATTTTTATTAGTGCATTAACCGGAAAAAGAGTAGAGAAAATTATAGATTTGATTGATAATGCAGCCCATGAATATCAACGTCGGGTCACAACTTCTGTAATTAATGAAGTTTTAGAGGAAGCAATTAGTTGGAATTCCCCCCCCACGAATCGTCAGGGTCGTCAAGGCAAAATTTATTATGGAACTCAAGTAACAAGCCAACCACCGACAATTGCACTATTTGTAAATGATCCCAAGCGTTTTCCTGACAATTATCGTCGTTATATACAAAGCCAGTTTCGTCAACATCTAGGATTTAAAGGTACACCAATCAGATTACTTTGGCGTGGCAAAAAAGCTCGAGAAGTAGAACATAATACAGTCAATAGAGCAACTCGTGTTTAAGTAACTTGAGTAGGGATCAAGATGGCGCTCTAAGTCTGGTCAGGTTGAGGCTGTCGGCTCCATGCTCAACATGTGGCGAGGTGGCTCAACAAGAATTGCTTCTCTCCCCTCCCCTTTGAACGGAACGTGACAGTTTCCCATCATTCCGCTCCAGCCTCACAAACAGCCTTTTGACTTGGTTTTTAATTCCAAGTTAAAAGGCGCGAAAGATTCTTCGTCTAAGATTCTTAACAATTTTCCTGGCTTTATTCCAGTTATCTGGCTCCATTCCAATTGTCCTTCAACGACCTTTGTCATTTTTGACATCTTAACTTTTGTCGACCTTAAGTTTCTTTTGTCTGGGCATCTTTC
>JAJEAQ010000751.1 GCA_022822685.1 Trichodesmium sp. jk18x7bins.61 | reverse complement strand
AGTTCCCTGATTGTTTCGGTAATGTTGACTTTGAAGGAGCGACTCATTTCTCAATACCTCTGAGTGTAGTTCAGTAATGGCCTAGAGTCTTCGAGCATGTCTATTTAATAGAGAGTGCAGCTTGGCCAAGAAATGGTATTAGGTGATGACTTATTTCCACATGGTCAATATTTTTCTTACTATTATCATAAACAATAGATTGTTGATAGAAAATAAAGTTTTTATCAAGATTTTATGTAGAAATTTTAAATTATTTATGAATATTTACTGAGAGGCTATGTACAGAATATTTATTTATTTTGGGAACTCCATTTTCTTTCACCTTGAGGATAGAATAAAAAGTCAGCTTGTTGAGATACACAGGAATTATGTATTTTGTGGTTATAAACCCTATATATAGGGTTTATAGAACTCTGCCGGTACACTTTGATTTAACTCCGACTCCCAACTCCCAACTCCCAATTCCCAACCCCAAAATCAGAAATATTTGTACCTCACCAAGGCTGAGAACTGCTATATACTGTTGCGCAATAATTCTAATTTAACTTGCTGCCCTGGTTTGGCTCTGGAACATGAATTGGTTTGCGCAGCAGTTGTTGAAAATCCTGGCTCCCAAGAGACGGGAATTCTTGGTTCTACGACTCGCCATGATTTCAAGGAAGCTAAGGATGTAGCGATCAATATGAACTCCCCGCCGTGTAGACGGATGGGGAAACCACTCTCGTCTGACAATCCCCCGATGGTTGTTCTAATAGACTAGATTTTGATAGGCTTAAAGAAAATGTCGATTAACCAGAGCATCAGCTTCTTTTGAGAGCCTGGAGATGTTATTCAAGCAGGAAGTGGCTATGGTAAATAAATTAGATGGTAAAGCCCTGGCAAAGAAAATCAAAGTGGAACTCCAAAAAAAAGTTCAGTCTTTACAAGCAAAAATTGGCCGTCCTCCGGGGTTAGCAGTATTAATGGTGGGAGACAACCCTGCTAGTGCAGTTTATGTTAGTAACAAAGAGAAAGCTTGCAGCCTAGTAGGCATTAAATCTTTTGGTAAACATCTTCCAACTGAGACATCTCAAGATGAACTAACACAAATAATTCAACAATTTAACCAAAACCAAGAAGTCGATGGTATTCTTGTTCAGCTACCTCTACCTAAACATCTAGACTCAGTTTCATTACTCTACCAAATTGACCATAGTAAAGATGTAGATGGACTTCATCCGATGAACTTAGGACAACTGCTTCGGGGTGAAAAAGGTTTACGTAGTTGTACTCCTGCTGGTGTGATGCGCTTATTACAAGAATATAATATTGAACTACAAGGCAAACAGGCCGTGGTCTTGGGGCGTAGTATTTTGGTAGGAAAACCAATGTCATTGATGTTATTGGAAGCCAATAGTACTGTGACTATTGCTCATTCTAAGTCTCATAACTGGGAAGCGATCGCCACAAATGCAGATATTCTAGTAGCTGCTGTAGGCAGGCCAGAAATGATTACGGCTGAAATGGTCAAACTAGGAGCCACGGTTATAGATGTAGGGATTAATCGGATCACAGATAAGACTGGTCAGAGTCGGCTAGTGGGAGATGTTCAATTTGATTCTGTAGCAGAAGTAGCAGAGTTTATTACCCCTGTACCTGGTGGAGTCGGCCCAATGACTGTAGCGATGTTATTGCAAAATACGGTAGACAGTTGGAGCCAGAATCTAGAAAAGTTATGACTTTTTCTGCTATGAGGGGTTTGAGTACAGGATAGGGTTTAGGGGGTTAGGATGTATTTTGCTTTTTATACTACCCCACACCATAGGCCCTATAGGGTCTAGGCAAAAGGCAAGAAGCAAAAATTAGGCAATAATTCGGTTTGAACCCCCCAGTATATTTTTGAAATTAGAAGTGTGCCTTTCACCTGTTACCGACATGAAAGGTGACGCTGATTATCCACCACCATCAGCCGTCCCTCTTGCCTATTGCCTTGTTCCCTTTTGTCTTTAAGTTTAAGTTTAAGTTTAATGGCAAAATAGGAAATAATTTTTGGATGAGAATCGATAAAGTGTATAATCATGATGCTATGCCAAATAACGGCCTCATAACTAATTCCATGCTGCCTCAATTTAAAATAGATACAAAATTTGATATATCTAGCTATCTAGCAGAGCGAAAAGCTTTGATTGAAAAGGCTCTTGACAATTCTATCAGAATAGTCTACCCAGAGAACATTTATGAAGCCATGCGATATTCTCTATTAGCAGGTGGTAAGCGTTTACGTCCAATTCTCTGTTTGGCTAGCTGTGAATTATCAGGTGGAACTATAGAAATAGCAATACCTACTGCTTGTGCATTGGAGATGATACATACTATGTCCTTGATCCATGATGACTTACCTGCAATGGATAACGATGACTATCGTCGCGGTAAGTGGACAAATCATAAGGTTTATGGTGAAAGTATAGCTATTCTCGCGGGAGATGCTCTATTAAGTTACGCTTTTGAGTTTGTGGCTACTCAAACTAAGAATGTGTTACCACAGCAAATTTTACAAGTCATTGCTAGCCTAGGAAGAGCTGTGGGAGCAGCAGGGCTAGTTGGAGGCCAGGTGGTAGATTTAGCTTCAGAAGGTATGTCAGATGTATCAGAGGAAACACTGCGTTTTATCCATACTCACAAAACAGGTTCTCTCTTAGAAGCTTGTGTAATCTCAGGAGCGATACTGGCCTCAGCATCTCAAGCTAATTTACAAAGGTTTTCTCGTTATGCTCAAAATATTGGTTTGGCTTTTCAAATCGTTGATGATATTCTCGATATTACTGCCACAACAGAAGAGTTAGGGAAAACGGCAGGCAAGGATATTGAAGCTAAAAAAGCTACCTATCCAGGAATTTTGGGGATGGAAAAATCTCGGATTCAAGCTCAAAGATTGCTTGATAATGCTAAGGCAGAGTTAGAAGTTTTTGGCGAAAAGGCATTACCACTAATGGCTTTAGCAGATTTTATTATCAATCGCAGTAACTAGGAGTGCCATATGCAGAATATTGGCGAAATCATGGATAATCATGTTCTATGGATGGCTCTCCTGGCTTGTGCCATAGCTCAACTTTTTAAGGTAGTGGTGGAGTTAGTTCAAAATGGCAAGATGAATCTTCAAGCTCTGGTGGCAACTGGCGGAATGCCAAGTGCCCATTCTGCATTTGTGGCGGCATTGGCAGTAGGAGTAGGTCAGACGAAAGGTTGGGCGAGTCCAGAGTTTGCCATAGCTTTTGTTTTTGCAATTATAGTCATGTATGATGCGGCAGGTGTTCGTCAAGCAGCAGGATTACAAGCACGGATTCTCAATCAGATTATAGATGAATTTTTCCAAGAAAAACACCACCTCAGTCAAGACCGTCTCAAAGAATTATTAGGTCATACTCCGATACAGGTAATAGCAGGTTTAGGTGTGGGAATAGCTGTATCTTGGATTGCTAGTTTCAGTTATTGATTGATGAGGTTGAGATTAATTCTAGGACTAATTAAAGTTACCCGACTACTATCGACAACAAACGCTAAGAATCCGCGATCGCTTAAGTTGAACAAACTAGTTGTAGCAGCTCCACGGATTTCTGTATAGGTTACTAGTAAAAAAGGTTTTTGCCCATAAGCAACTAAACCGACACTACGCCCTAAGCTTCTTTCTAACTGTAAGGCTATTTCTGGTTGATTATTATAATCGACTAAAACGGCAAAACCATTACCCAAAGGTTGAGGATTAAAACCTATTTCTGGAGGTGCCGGTAGAGGGGCATTTTCTGGGATTGCTTCTTGATTTGGTCTAACTACATAAGCCCGCAAACCGAAAATATCCTGAATATAGCGTGCCCAATCACTAGCCACATCTTGATCATCAAAACCTCTGACAGTACTAACAGTCTGGTCAATGTATCGACAGACATCTATGGTAATGTCTGGTGGTAAACTCTGCCTCACAATATTTTGAGTTTCTGATGTCTCTGTAATTATTACCAATAAGTATTCATTATCTATGGGAGATTGACAATCTGCGATTGCCCAGCCATAGTTAGTCTTGATTACCAAGGATAAAAAGAAGAAAAAAGCTGAGACGATAAAAGTTTTTAGGTCTCTCAAGCTAAATTTATTTCGTTGCAGTTGAGTATCAATCATCTTAAAATGTTGCTGGAGAACCTCATTATAATCTGTAATTTAATCCAAGGACAGAAGCAACCAGCATATATATAAATAAATTACTTCCTCCCTTAAATTTAAAACAGACTAAGCTGGGATCCATCCCAACCTTTTTAATTTTCCTGTATTGCCTCTCCCCACTTCTCTCCAACTCCTAACTCTTACTAAAAAACTTAGATATTGACAAAGATAATAAATGAATCCTATATAAGGTATTGATTTTTGCTATATTCCTCCTTATAAAGACAAGGTTGCAACACATCATGTCATTCTTCTACAAGACTACCGAGGAATTTAACCCAACATTATGTAAGTTTTGGTTGGGTTTATGCTACGGATAAGCTTGGCTAACATCTCATTTGACTAACAATCAGTATTGTGGCTAATTATCTAGACTTGATATTAGAGTCTTTCACAAAAACAGCTACAGGTGTTAGACATGAAAAAGGCAAAAATTGTGCTTGAAATTACTATCGTGATTGAGCTGTGCAAAAGCAAACGCAATTGAATTCGTTCCGTGAAACCTTAACATCTGTGGGCAACTACCGATTCTAGCTCATAATTTACTAACGATTGGCCTGAGTTTCAAGAGCAGCTAAAGGTTCAGGTATAGTTTCTGAAGGTGCTGGAAATTCACCTGTAATTACAAACTCTAAGCGTAATTTTAACCAAGTAATAAATTGAGGATTAGTAGAGATAATTGCTGTAGATGGTTGAGGACATTTGGCCTTGATAGTCGCCATTTCAGGAGCTTCTAAAAAAGCAGGTTGAGCAACTAACCAAAAATCAATTTCTTTTTCCTTGGCTTGATAATCTTTAGTGCGTTCTCTCAAAACTTCCTCGAGAGGCTCTTCCTCTAAGAGAAATTTTTTACTAGCTGTTAGAGTCGACGCCCGATATTATTCGGGGCGCCTCTCCTTCAGAACCCCCTGTGAGA
>JAJEAQ010000569.1 GCA_022822685.1 Trichodesmium sp. jk18x7bins.61 | reverse complement strand
CTCATTAATATTTTGTATACTTTGGTATTCTGTCTACTTTGTCGTAGAATGTCAATGACCCCACCGTGTAGATGGATGGGGCTTGTAAAGATAAGTTTATAAGCGCAAGCATTGTCTACCGCTAGAGATTCTACATGGTACGAACTGCCGAGTTTTTCCCGCTTCTCGGTCTATCTTCAAACCTACAATGGTACTTTTAGAGAGGACATCTTTGCCGGATTGGCGGCAGCGTGGACTACAAACTTTACGCATTGGATTATTTCCATGATTCGTGTTTCCGTATTTTCACCAGAAACTAAACTGCTATTGGTGGAAGTGCAAAATTAAACGCCCGCAATTCAGGGGCATCCTGTATACGGATGGAGAATCGGAGCGGGGGATGTTGAACAGAGGTAGCTTCGCTTTTAAAGTTAAGGTTTAAATTTAAGGAGAAAATTTTATGAGCAAAGAGGAAAATTTGAATCAAGAAATTTTGGAGAAAGTAAGAAAAATTGTGGCCGAACAACTGGACAAAGATATAGAGGATGTAAAACCAGAATCTAATTTTTCTACTGACTTAGCGGCTGATTCCCTAGATACTGTAGAGTTGGTAATGGCATTGGAAGAAGAATTTGATATTGAAATTCCAGATGAAGTAGCAGAACAGATTACTACTGTTCAAGCGGCTGTGGGTCATATATCTGAGAAGGTATCAGCACCCGCATAAAATTATCTCCGAAACCCAGAGTTTCTGCGTTATGGGTGTGGAATTTCTGAAAACGAAAATTATGACAAATAATGAGCTTAAACGGGTAGTTGTCACAGGAATGGGTGCTTTAACACCAATTGGCAATACTTTATCTGATTATTGGGACGGGTTATTGAAAGGTAAAAGTGGCATCAACACAATAACCTTGTTTGATGCCTCGCAACACGCTTGTCGTATTGCAGGAGAGGTGAAAGGGTTTGACCCAGGCAACTATATGACAGGCAAAGAGGCTAAAAGAATGGATCGCTTTGCCCAGTTTGCAGTTGCAGCTAGTAAACAGGCAGTTGCTGATGCCGAATTTGAAATCAATGACCTAAACGCAGAACAGGTAGGGGTGATTATTGGTACTGGGATAGGTGGCATTAAAGTCTTAGAAGATCAGCAAGAGAACTATTTGACTCGTGGCCCTTCTCGGTGTAGCCCTTTTATGATCCCGATGATGATTGCTAATATGGCTGCTGGGTTAACTGCAATTCATATCGGAGCTAAGGGGCCAAACTCCTGTCCTGTGACTGCTTGTGCTTCTGGTACAAATGCCATAGGAGATGCTTTTCGTCTCATTCAGAGAGGATATGCTCAAGCAATGATTTGCGGTGGTACGGAATCATCAGTTACACCTCTAGGATTAGCAGGTTTTGCTTCTCTTAAGGCTTTATCTCGCCGTAATGATGCTCCTGAACTTGCTAGTCGTCCCTTTGACCGCGATCGCGATGGTTTTGTTATTGGTGAAGGGGCAGGTATTATTTTCCTAGAAGAACGAGAATACGCCCTCAGCCGTGGTGCGAGGATTTATGCGGAGATTGTTGGTTATGGTATGACTTGTGACGCTTATCATATGACTGCTCCTTCACCAGAAGGTACTGGGGCAGCTAGAGCTATGGAGTTAGCAATCAAAGATAGTGGGTTAACTCCAGCACAGATTAGTTATATAAATGCCCACGGCACCAGTACACCAGTCAACGACTCAACAGAAACAAAAGCAATTAAAAAGGCACTAGAGGAAAGTGCTGCTCAGGTAGCAATTAGTTCTACTAAGTCAATGACTGGCCATTTATTAGGTGGCTCTGGAGGTATTGAAGCCATAGCAACAGTAATGGCGATCGCCAATGACCAGATCCCACCAACTATTAACTTAGATAATCCTGATCCAGAATGTGACTTAGATTATGTTCCTCATGAAAGTCGTGCCCAAATAGTAGAAGCAGCTTTATCTAACTCATTCGGATTTGGAGGCCATAACGCTACCTTAGCATTTAAGAAGCTGGCCTAAAGTCCTACCCTATCCTGAAAGGGAACGTCGGGATGAGAAACAGCCGAGCCCGTTCCGGCACTTCCACAAATAAGACTCACACCCCCAAGAGGAGGTGTATTGATTATATTTGTCGCTAAATAGATGAATAAAATGGCTCCAACCCAAACCGAGCATTCATTTCAAGCTTTTTGAAACAAAAATAGCTATAAGTTTTACAGAGTCAAGGTTCTTGCATTTTTTTCTGTTATAAAGCGACAAATCTATTATAAAAGAGGTCAACATAAGGGTGTGACATCACTTCTGTCAAAACCAAAATTAGTAGTGTCACCGTTGAATAATCTGCCATTGTAGCTGAAGTGCAACATCGGGAGTATGTCAAGAAATACCTTTGAATGCACTCAATCTATAATCTTTGATTTAGATGGAGTATGAAGTGCCTGGCTCAAGCTGGCGCACGAGCGCGAATCATAAGAAATGCATGCTTAATTAAGCCCAGGAAAATACAACTAACAAAAAACTTGATGAGGGCTGTGCCAAAAATGGTCGTGTCTCCAGCTATAAGCTTTTACCAGACCTGAGGTTAGTGTATGACATTAATCGTCACTCTCGCTTACCCCATCGTGCATCAAAGATTGTAGGTGGAGACCATGAATGGGGATTCTGTTCATAACTAGGCACAAGTCTTAAGTATGCTTGAGAAGGTCAGAACAACATCGAGGGATATTTCCATAGAGGGCGTTTTATAGTTAGGTACGCTTGGATCTCCAATTTTAGATTCAATATTTCCGATTTTTAGAGAGAGTATTTTCGGCTTTTTCTCTATAGTTATTAGACATACGAAATTAAATGCCAAGATAAATCCCGGAAGAAGCTAATCGTCACTTCCGCTTATACCAAATCAGGTTATTGTAGGGTAATTATCCCATTCCTAAATCCCTTGCACAGCAAAGACTTCGACTTTTTTGAATACCCTCTTACTAAAGCGGATTTGGTATTACCCCATATTCGTCATAAATTATAGAACCCATTTGGTATCTTTTTCAAGTAAAATCAGCCTCTGAAGTAGCTAGTATATCAAGTAATTTCCGGCCTTGTAATGGCCTTGAAGAACTATTTATTCTATACCCCCCCCGATCGGGGGGGGGTTTACCTTAAGGGCGGGGTTTTGATCAAACCAAGAAACTGTGAGGCTGATGATTAGGTAAGGAGAACTCAAATGGGTTCTATAGATGGCAACTGGGGGGAGGGTTAAGTTCAAAATGCTTAATTTTTGGTTTTTGACTTTTGATTTAATAACTTCCCTTGCTTATAGAACCCCAGAGATGAGATGATCGTTAACGAATCAAGCTTGAGAATAATCCCAGAGTTATTAGACTGTATCAAAATATCTGGTTTCCAAGCTCTAGCACTAACATAATTTAAGTATTTAGATAAACAGAAACAATACTATGGCTGTTGCAACCCAATCACTTGAAGAACTTTGTATTAATTCCATCCGCTTCTTAGCAATTGATGCAGTCCAAAAGGCAAATTCCGGCCATCCAGGGCTACCAATGGGGGCAGCTCCAATGGCCTTCGTCCTGTGGGCTCGGTTCATGCGCTTTAACCCCAAAAATCCCAAGTGGTTAAATCGCGATCGCTTCGTTCTCTCAGCAGGCCACGGCTGTATGTTACAGTATGCCCTTATGCACCTTACAGGTTATGGCAGCTTACCTCTTGAGGAACTTAAACAATTTCGTCAGTGGGATTCTCAAACCCCTGGACATCCAGAAAATCATATTACTGAAGGCATAGAAGTTACCACAGGCCCACTGGGACAAGGTATCGCTAATGCTGTAGGATTAGCTGCAGCAGAAGCCCATTTAGCAGCTACATTCAATAAGCCAGACTGTCAACTCATCGACCACTATACCTACGTTATTATGGGCGATGGCTGTAACATGGAAGGAATTTCTGGTGAAGCTTGCTCCCTTGCTGGACATTGGGGTTTAGGTAAACTAATTGCCTTTTACGATGATAATCACATCTCTATTGATGGTCACACTGACATATCTTTTACTGAAGATGTTGGTAAACGGTTTGAAGCTTATGGATGGCACGTTCAGCACGTTACAGATGGTAATACTAATTTAGAAGCGATCGCCGAAGCTATCCAAAAAGCAAAGGAAGTCACTGACAAACCTTCCTTAATTAAAGTGACGACAATCATTGGCTACGGTTCTCCTAATAAAGCCGATACTCATGATGTTCATGGTGCGGCACTTGGTGCTGATGAAGTAGCAGCGACTCGTCAACATCTGGGCTGGGAATATCCTGAATTTGAAGTTCCTCCAGATGCTCTAAATCATTTCCGCAAAGCAGTTGAGCGAGGAGCCAAATATGAGGAAGAATGGAATCAGCTCTTGTCTGACTATAAATCCAAATATCCTGATGAAGCAGCTACTTTAGAACGGATGGTGAGTGGCAAACTACCTCAAGGATGGGCAGATGCACTCCCTAAATACAATCCAGAAAGCAAAAAAGATGCTACCCGTAACCAGTCTGGTGCTACGCTAAACGCTATAGCAGGGGTTTTACCAGAATTAATTGGTGGCTCTGCTGACTTAGCACCCTCCAACAAAACCTTACTTAAAGGTTTAGGAGATTTTCAAAAAGGTCAATACCAAAACCGTAATCTTCGTTTCGGGGTACGGGAACATGGGATGGGAGCAATTTGTAATGGTATTGCCCTACATGGCTCTGGGTTAATCCCTTATGGTGCAACTTTCCTAGTATTCACCGATTATATGCGGAACTCCATCCGTCTGTCTGCTTTAGCTGAAGCTGGTGTGATTTGGGTAATGACTCATGACTCCATTGCTCTAGGGGAAGATGGGCCGACTCACCAACCTGTTGAGCATGTTGCTTCTTTGCGAGCTATTCCACAACTTATTGTAATTCGTCCAGCAGATGGTAATGAAACCTCTGGTGCGTACAAAGTGGCAGTAGAAAAAGCAAAAGCAAGTAAACCTCATCCTACTCTATTAGCTCTATCTCGTCAAGGATTGCCTAATTTGGCTGGCAGTACTATTGATGCAGTTGCTCAAGGTGCTTATATTCTGAGTGACAGTGAAGGAACTCCTGATATTATCTTGATTGGTACTGGTGGAGAAACTTACCTTTGTGTTGATGCTGCGGAAAAACTCCGGGCTGAAGGTAAGAAAGTTCGTGTAGTTTCGATGCCAAGTTGGGAGTTATTTGAAGAGCAAGATGCAGCTTATCAGGAATCTGTATTGCCTAAAGCGGTGAAGAAGCGTTTGGCAGTAGAAGCTGGTACTAGCTTTGGTTGGCATCGTTATGTGACTGATGAAGGTGCTACTTTAAGTGTTGACACTTTTGGTGCTTCTGCACCTGGTAGTGTTGTACTAGAGAAGTTTGGATTTACTGTTGATAATGTTGTAGCTAAGGCTAAGGCGTTATTGGGTGTCGGGTAAGGTTGAGCCAGTCGCGCGACCTGAACATGTGGCGAGGTGGCTCTACATGGGGGGACAAATTTAGAATCCCTATCTGTTCCATTACAGAACAGCGTTGAGCAGGGAGCCTCCCTGCTCAAACGCTTTTTCTCCCATCCTTTACCCAAAAGAGAGTTCCGTCTTCGTTGCCTCTGACCTACTTTCGGCACCTCGCCACATGAACAGGTTTTCCTTAAGATTCTTTTGGGTTTACCCTGTTGTATCGTCTGAAGTT
>JAJEAQ010000252.1 GCA_022822685.1 Trichodesmium sp. jk18x7bins.61 | reverse complement strand
ACCTAAGTCAAAAAGAGGCGAGGACCGAGTCTCAAACTTAACACTTGCTTGCCATTCCTGTAATCAAGCTAAGGAGAACCAAGAGATTGAACAGTTCCTTTTAGCTAAGCCTCATATTCTCAAGCATATACTAGCTCAAGCTAAAAAGTCTGATTCAGATACAGCAGCAGTTAATGCTACCTGGTGGAAGTTAAAGGAAGTATTAGAATTGTCAGGACTACCTGTAGAAGTAGGCTCTGGCGGGTTGACTAAATATAACAGATGCAGCTCATACCCAGAAAAAACTCATTGGTTAGATGCTAGTTGTGTTGGCAAGTCAACACCAGAGAAGTTAGTCGTCAAAGTTAAGAAACCTCTATTTATAACTGCAACTGGTCATGGCTCTAGCAATGTCTTATTAAAACCCCGCCCTTACGGGCGGGGTTTTAATAAGACATTGCTAGAGGTAATCGCCCCAGAATCAAACAGTTTTTTGGTTTCCAAACAGGCGATTTGGTTATTGCAAATGTTCCAAAAGGTAAGAAAGTAGGTCGCCACTTGGGCAGAGTAGCTTGTCGCCAAACTGGTAGTTTTAACATCCAGACAGCTACAGAAGTTGTGCAAGGTATCAGCTACAGGTATTGCAAAGCTATCTATAGAACCCATTTGGGCTCTATGGGTTTTATCGCTAATCTCTTAAGCATGAGTCGTACAAAACAAAGATTGACTTTAGCTGCGGCATTTTTGAGAGTTCTTTTCCTACGGAATGCTTCGCAAACAAAGTTTTTGACCAAGCTTTTAGACCTTTCTATACTCGAGTTCGTTCTTTCTATCACCCATCTAGCTTTTACTGGTATAGAACCTATTTAGTATCTTTGTCAATAGAGAGTTTTTTAGTAGGAGTTGGGAGTAGGGGAGAAGTAATACAGGAAAATTAAATTTGAGGGCTGATTTTTGACTGAAAACAGAGACTTAAAAGACTTGTCCATGGTAATTATATAGAGCTCAAATAGATTCTATAAGAAAAGTTGATTTATGCACTTATAGACTTAATATGGATGATTAAGTATTTAGGATTAGTAGCGCCCCAAAAAATTTTCCCTGGTGACACAATCATGATAACTACCGATGATTTGTCCCCAGATATCCTCAAGCTTTTTTAGCTAGTAAAGTACAGGCTTCTAGTATCTTTGCTTCAAGCTATAAAAATAGAATTAATTACTCAGAAGCATCATCAAGGTTTTGGTCTTAGCGAAGATCAATTCTAGCTAAAGTTGCACCTTGATAGTAGTACAGTAAAATCTGCTGGTAATTATATCCATTCCGAGCTAAATTATAAGCTCCCCATTGACTCATACCAACGGCGTGACCAAAACCTTTTCCAGTAATTTGGAAACTGATGGGAAGATTTTGGCCTTCACTTTTCTGAGGATTAACGGTAAACCGAGTACTTTTTAATCCCAGGGCTGCTGTAATATCAGTACCTTCAACAGTTTTAATTCCTGCATCCCCTAAAACTTTAATAGTAATAACACTGCCATGAGGAGTAGAAGTCTGGGGTGTCATGGAGATAATATTTCCTACTCCCGGTATTCGTCGCTGGAGTTCTTCTTGAGTAAATGATTCAGTCCATTCATAAACTGGAGCATCTTGATCGAAGTCAGGAACAGCGCGAAGGTAGGGGAGTCGATTTGACCAAATATCTTCTACATTTTCCGTGTGCCCTCCAGATGAAGAATGGAATAAAGCTAGGATAATCTGACCATTGTAAGTAAGTACCTGATCTTTAGTCCCATCAACAGCAACATAAGTACCTGGAGACTCTGTTTTGACTCCCTGATAAACTTGCCATACTTGATCATTGCCCAAGTCATAGAAATTATTAATATTTTCTTGGCGCTTATAAAGAGCATAAGAGCGGGCAGCAACAGCTTGTGCTTTGAGAGCTTCTTGAGGCCAGTTCCCATTCATTTCTGCTCCAATGACACTATATAGATATTCTTCTAGATTCACATAATTGATGGCTGTTACCCCTTCTTTATGAGGGATGAGATGGGTACGCCCACGATACCAGCGATCGCCTATCCATACATAGCCTCCTCCCTGGGGTTCGATCCACATTTGACCTGATACCCAGTTAGCCAAAGCAACTTTACCTGATTTAGGTTGAGCTGCAAAGCCTTTAGTTGCTGGAAGTTCACCAATATTTCTGCCTGCACCATCTCTAATTATGGCGCTTGTAGAACTACCGATTTTTACTTCTTTAGACCCTTCTTGAATTGCAATTCGCAATACTAGGGAGGCTTGGGCAGGGGCAATCATGAGTATCCATGCTAGAAAGGATATCCACCAATGGCGTTTTAATAGTTTAGTAGAATCAGCAATAACAGAAATAAATAGTAATCCAGAACTCATCAGATTTTAAGTTGAATTTTTAGATTTTAGATTTTAGATTTGATGTGAACTATCTGAGGCAACAGCCATAATTAATCTAACAATGTAAAATTAGAAATAGAATATTCATACTGTCGATATACTTATCACATTTTTTTCGTTTGATTGAGGTTATTTAAGTTTTGCAGGTAACTTTTCTAGGAACAAGTTCTGGTGTCCCAACCCGCTCACGTAATGTTTCGAGTGTTGCTTTGCGTTTGCCTCAACGGGCAGAATTATGGTTGTTTGATTGTGGAGAAGGAACTCAACATCAGTTTCTTCGCAGTGAACTTAAGGTTAGTCAACTCACTCGTATTTTTATTACCCACATGCACGGAGATCATATTTTTGGTTTGACGGGTTTGTTGGCTAGTTGTGGTTTAGGGGGAAATGTTAAAAGTATTGATTTATATGGCCCATCAGCCCTGGAGGATTATCTGCAAGCTTGCATTCGATACTCTCAAACTCATTTAGCTTATCCTGTTGAGGTTCACAAGTCTAAATCTGGTGTGATTTATGAGGATGACGAATATATTGTTCGCTGTGGTTATTTGAAACATCGAGTTACCAGTTTTGGTTATCAAGTTAGAGAAAAAGATCGACCAGGACATTTTAACGTAGAAAAAGCAAAGGCTTTGGGTATTACACCCGGTCCTATATATGGAAAATTGAAACGAGGAGAGTGGATTACTTTATCCGATGGACGGAAGATTAACGGATCTGATTTATGTGGTCAACCTCAGATTGGCCGTAAATTTGCTTATTGTACTGATACTGTTTTTTGTGATGGGGCAGTGGAATTAGCAAAGGATGCAGATTTATTGATTCACGAAGCAACTTTTTCTCATCAAGATGCGGAAATGGCTTTTCAAAGATTACATTCTACTTCGACTATGGCTGCACAGGTAGCTTTGGCAGCAGGTGTCAAGCATTTGATGATTACTCATTTTAGTCCTAGATATGCTCCAGGGAATCTGATTTTGTTGGATGATTTACTAAAAGAGGCACGAGCTATTTTTCCTAATACTGATATGGCTTATGATTTTCTAAGTTATGAGATTCCTAGAGTAGTCGTTAACCCAGAGTAATTATGAACGGTTGAAAAAGCGTAACTAAACTGCTTCCTAACTATCAAAATGACATTGCTGAATGAAAGTATGATTTCTAGTAGTTAGATCATGTCTGCTTAATTAGTGATAAAAAACTTTCTCCTCCTGATACCTTCTTTTTTCCCTTCCGCGCCTCCTTCTTCATTCTTCCTAACTCCTGCCAATTTTATTATACTTAATCATCCGGACATGATATTAGTAGTCATACCAATTGTCAAAAAAAATTTCAGGTAGTGCATACTGAAAGTGTGGGAATACTCAAATACGATTTTGATCTTTGGCAGGATATCTCATCAAAATATAAAACGCTGATTTGAAAATGACAGAAATGATAGATTGTCGATGG
>JAJEAQ010000142.1 GCA_022822685.1 Trichodesmium sp. jk18x7bins.61 | reverse complement strand
TCCTGGATGGTGGGGTTTTAACTTGCGTTTGATGAGCAGTTTTAGCTGTCTGTAGGCTTGAGTAGGGGTGAGTGGCGGTTTTTTCTCCGTCATCGGTTGGAGGCTTTTTTTTATTTGGTAGGGCTTGTAGCTGCCCCTGGGCTTGGCTAACGTGGTTTTAATGAATTCTACGGATTGTAATTATTAATCAATTTTCCTAAACCCACTTGTTGCCAATCACTAATTATTGATTCGATTTGACTCATAGGTTTAAACTTGATCTGCCAGTCTGCTAAAACTGTACTATTGTCCTCTAACTGTATAAATATTATCACTGTACCTTTTTCTGAAAGTTGCTGATATCCTTGAGAGGCGATCGCTGCAATTTTTTCTGCATTTGCTTCGATTACTGCTAGTTGTTGTTCTTTTGATTCAAGAGCATTTACCATTGTCTATATTTTCTTTAGCTAATCTAATTTTCACAATTTATCATAGCTCTACATTATGTTCAATATTAATTCTTGCTCGACTGCTTTAACTACATTTATACTCACAGAGTTTCCGATTTGATAGTAAGCTTTATTATCATCATTGTGCAAATAAAAATTCTCAGGAAAACCTTGTAGTCTAGCAGCTTCCCTATGAGTAATTTTTCTGACTCGATTGTGATGATAAATTCCCAATCTATTTGCATCACTCGCCACTAAGGTAACAGCTATTTTATCATGGTCTAAAAAATTGTAGACTTCAAAATAAAAATTACCTGCTACTGGCTGATATTTTGAATCTACTATTTGCAGATAATTTTTGTTCACTAAAGAATTTAGCAAAATGTCTAAATCAGGGTGAGTGAAAAACTAGCTATTTGTTTCTGACTCAGTAATTTACCATCTTGATGTTTATCAAATTGACTATTTCTCCGTTTTCATATCAAACTGTTCATTAATTCTATTTCATCAGCACTACATTGTCCTCTTAATCCCTACTCCCAAGAATGTATAGAATTTCCACCTCGATAGTCAATTAATCTCATGCCATGTAATTTATGCAAATCTCCATTTAATCTCTGTTTTAATGCTGCCACAAATCTTTCCGAACAATTATACTTTTCATCAGGACTATCTTCTAAAGTATCTACCACAGTTAAAGATTTTCTCTGAGGGTAAAACAAAGATAATTGTTCTGGGTTATAAGAATGAGAATCTTTTGGACTTTGGTCAGAAATTAAGTTAAATTTAGGTACAGTATCCAAAACTCCCACAATGTAAACTCGAAGTCGATTTTGGGGTAAATCAAAATTAGAACTATTCAGTAAAAATATGTCAAAACTATAGCCTCTAGTTTTAATTTCATGTTTAATAGTTTCGATAGTTCTACCTTTGTCATTAGTCAGCAAACCCCGAACATTTTCAAAGATAAAAGCTTGGGGTTTATATGTATCTATTAACCTCGTAATTTCAAAAAATAGTGTGCCTCTAGTATCGCCAAATCCGGCTTTTTTTCCTGCATAAGAAAAAGATTGACAAGGAAATCCGGCTAATAATATTTCATGGGGTGGTAATTCTTCTATTTTGCGGATGTCTCCCAAAGGAAATTCAGCAAAATTTTTGTCATAGACTAAACAAGCATCTGAATTTATTTCACTACTTAATACACATTCAGTTTCTATATTTAGAGATTTGGCAGCTTTTTCAAAACCTAATCTCATGCCACCAATACCAGCAAATAAATCAATAAAGCGAATTTTAGTCATTTTATGACTTTTATCAACGGTCTCTCAATTTACCAATATTTTTTTACTCATTATTGTTTTCTAAGTAATCTCTCAAAAAATCACAAAGAATTGACAACTCATTTTTGGAAAGTGCTACAGTACAGTGGCTATGTAAACAAATCATTTGCAAAGCTGATTATTTTTCAAAGTTTCCTGTTCCATCTATAACATACGCAATTTTATGACCTGCTGCTTCAACTTGTTCATAACGGGCTTTTGCTTGTCCTTCTTTACGCTCAATAACGCTATTAGTAGTAACTCGAAAACTTACTTCTATGGCTACATATTTTTGGTTGTTTGTGACTATAATATCAAATGAAGTTGGACCCTCCTGTAGTTGGTGAAGTGTGAGTTACATTCGGTAGGCTAGCATCCGATTTTACTTGTATTCCACTAAGTCTAATCTCATCTTTATATATACTGAACCAAAAATTTTTGAGCCAGATGACCTAAAGTATTAGATTTTGCACCTCCTGTAATACGACTAACCCAAATATATCGTTGCTTAATAAAACTATCTAATTCACTTGGTTTACCCAAATAATCACCTATTTCCCATCTTGCTAAAATTGGGGGTTGGTAATTTGAAAGATGACTGTCTTGTGGGGGTAACACCCCCTTACCCAATCTGCTTAAGTATTTGGATCGAGCATCAGGGGATGGCCTGCTCAAGTTTCGTCTCTTGATTTACCAACGCCTAAAATTGCACATGAACTTCGCTCCCAGCATTGGTGGACTTCTGCTGAATGTAAATATCCTGTACCACTTTCATTAACTGAAAAGTTGAAAGACTGGTATTTTAACGACGCTGAATCAGAATCTAGAGATTAATGTGATATAAAAAGAAGAGGGAATTATTTTCCTAACTGCTTAAAAAATCAATTATAGTTAAGATTATTAGCAATTAATCAGAGTGATTTTACCAAAAACCACAGAGCTAATACAAGAGTTAGAAAGTATTGTTGGCAAAGACAATATTAGTTTGTGGCCAGATATACAGCTAACAAAAAAACAACAAATATCACAAGCGATCGCTCCTAATACTACCATAAACTGTATAGTTCATCCAGAAACTCAAGAGCAACTATCTAGCATCGTTGCTGGCAATGCTAAAAATAATTGGGTGATTTTACCAATTGGTAGTGGTAGTAAACTGCATTGGGGGGGGCTAGTCAGAGTAGAGCCTGCTGCTTTTGAGCAGGGGGTAATAGTTGTCAGTTGCGATCGCCTCAACCGTTTAATTGAACACGCCGCAGGCGACTTAACCGTAACTGTGGAAGCAGGGATGAAATATGCCGAATTACAAAGAACTCTGGCACAAGCAGGTCAATTTCTAGCTATTGATCCCACCTATTCAGAGACTGCGACTATTGGAGGTATCATTGCCACCGCTGACACAGGTTCCCTACGCCAACGCTACCGGGGTGTGCGAGATATGTTACTAGGTATAAGTTTTGTGCGTTCAGATGGAAAAATTGCCAAAGCCGGAGGCCGTGTAGTTAAAAATGTTGCTGGTTACGACCTCATGAAACTATTTACAGGTTCATACGGCACATTAGGTATTATTAGTCAAGTTACTCTGAGAGTTTATCCTCAACAACAAGCATCAGGCACTGTTGTTTTGGTTGGGGAAAAAAATAATATTGCTCAAGCAACTCAAACCTTATTATCTTCAGCATTAACACCCGTTGCAGTTGACTTACTTTCAACTAAGTTAGTAACAGAATTAGATTTAGGTAAAGGAGTGGGATTAATAACGAGATTTAAAAGTATAATAGACAGTGTTGAAGAACAGTCAAATCAATTATTAGAAATGGGAGATAATTTGGGTTTGAATTATACCCGCTACCATGATTATGAAGCAGAATTATGGCAAAAGTTAAAACAACTAATCTGGAATGATAAACCTAGCACGGAAATAATTTGTAAAATAGGAGTAATGCCTAACAAAGCTGTAGAAACTTTACATCAACCAGCTCTAGAAAAAGGTTTCGGATTAATTCATGCAGGTAGTGGCTTAGGAGAATTACACTTAAATTCAGTTACTTCTGAAACTATTTTAGAATTACGACATTGGTGTGAATCGATAGGTGGGTTTCTCACAGTTTTATCAGCACCATTAGAGATAAAACAAAAACTTGACGTTTGGGGTTATAATCAAAATGCCCTAGATATAATGCGCAGAATTAAACAACAATTTGATCCACAAAATATGTTTAATCCTAATTCTTTTGTTGGTGGAATTTAAAGGGAATAAGGATGAATGAGTCATAATATTAATGGAGAATTGGTATTCAGGAATGGGAACAGATGGGAGTGCGGAAAATATGGCGTTGGTAATCTCAAAGATGAATTAAGCAGGGACAGGTACATCGTCGAACTTGAGATAATGAATTAAAAGTCTTAGGGAATGCTTGAGTATATCTAAAGATTTGGAGTAGCATAAGGTTCGACTCGGGAGTCCTTCTACTCTCGTCATATACGTCTTGCTCAGTATGCGATCTCCATCAGGTATAAATCCTGGAGCAACAGGATTACCATCACTGACCCAAAAGTAGCCAACAAGCGATTCTCCTTCGGAATGCGGAGCAAACGCCTGCCAGAGAATGATGAAAGTCTCTGCACCACGGTCTCCTACTACCCAACCAAGAATCCCTGAGCGAAAATGATCTACAACTGTCCAAATCCAGACGCAAGTTTTTTTTTGAGACACAAAGGTCTGCAATTCATCTAGCTCTCCTACTTTGGGTATCAATTCTGGATCATAGGTATGGGGCAAAAACTTCCCTACCTGTTCTCGCCAATTGATAATAGTAGCGTGGGCAATGCCAGTAACCAGACTAATCCCACGGAAACCCATGCCATTGACATGCATTTTTAGGCATAAAGCTTTTACATCCTGGCTGTATCCAGGTGCATCATAGAAATCAACAAACTGGCGACTACATTGGACACAAATGTAATTTTGCTTGTCTCCTCGATGACCATTTTTCCGGATATGTTTGCCGGCACACTCACCGACATTGCATAAACTATTAAACTCTAACTTTATCTACAGTTTAGTTCATCTTTCTATTTACCAACGCCGAAAATATTAATTACACTACTTAGGTTGCAAAGTAGTTTCTTCTGGTTTTATTTAATTCACGATCCTAACGTCGTTAATTCTATCTAACTTGAAAACCATTAGCTACTAAAGGCGTTGCTGAATGAAGGTATGAATCGTCAATTGGCTACTATAGCGCTTCGCGCTTATAATTTGTAACTACACCAGCGCGAAGCGCTATACTATAACTAGCAGAAAATCAACTTTTTGACATAAAAAAATGAGTCGCGATCGCGACTCATTTCCTGTAACTTCATACAACCCGCCTCTGACATTAAGATACTCTGTGCAATGGAATTTCAACTATAAAAGTAGTTCCTTTGTCAACTTCACTAGAAAAATTGATTGTTCCACCATGCAACTCTACACATTGTTTAACTATTGCTAACCCTAATCCTGTGCCTGAAATGTTGCCTACATTACTTGCTCTGTAGAAAGACTCAAATAATTGTTGTTGGTTTTCAACTGGAATACCTATTCCCTGATCTTTGATTATAAAAGTTGCTGTTTCAGCTTCTAAAGTCAAATCAAAATTAACCTCACCTCCTGTTGGTGAATACTTAACAGCATTGGATAGTAAATTATTTAAGACATGACGAATTAGTTTCACATCCATCAAGAAAAAAGAAACATCATTATTGCCAGATTTAGACTTAGATTTTCTTTCATATTTTTTGTTAACTTTAAAGTTGATTGTATGTTTACCACTAGCAGTAACTTTGATAGAGTTAGTTATCTGGGAACAAATTTTAATCAAATCAATTGGTGCTGGTTTATATTTGAGTCTTCCCGCATCCGCTTTACCAATAAAACGAACATCTTCTAGCAGTTCTAGCATTTCTTGTGTAGACTCTTCAATGTAGACTATATATTGATTTCTTTCAGCTTCAGTAATTTCAGATTTGTAGGAGCTTAACAATTGAACAGACAATAATATTGTATTCAGAGGATTACCAAATTCATGAGTAACCATTGAGAAAAAACGACCTCTTAACTCTCTGATATCTCTTTCTTGTTCTAAAGCTTGACGTATTTCCTCTTCCTCTTTTTTACGTTCCGTGATATCTCGACCTATATAAACAAAATTTTGTATTCCTTCTACATCTGTTTGAATAACTGAACAAGAAAACTCCACAATAATTTTTTCTCCTATTTTGTTCTGACAGATTAACTCTACATCTTGGGATACTTGTTCTTTCAAAAAAACATGTTTTTGGCGAGCTTCATGTAATAATTCTGACTTGGGAATAATCATATAAATTTGTTGATCTAACAATTCTTCTTTTGAATAATCAAACAAGATTTCTGCTGCTCGATTCACAGTTTTGATTACTCCTGAACTTGTTGTCACCAACAAAGCATCTGTCATTGAAGTAATAATCTTATTAATATAATCCCGAGAAGCACTCAAAGCACTTAATAAGAAACTAGATTCATTAGCACTTTGAGTTAACTTCTGCTGCATAACCATGTTTTCTGTGACATCTTCAACCAAAACTATTAATTTTTTTTCTTGGAAGTCTTTTCCACTTAAACCACCAATTACAGATATTTTAATATATAGAATGAATTCCTGCTCCGAAGACCTAGCTACTCCCTGATATTCAAATTTTTTTTTCTCTCCATTAATCACTTCCTCCAGTACTTCTTCAGCTCCTATCAGTTCTGGAAAACTGCTCCGAATATCTTTACCTGGAACTGCTAATTCTGGAACTTCAGCAAATTTTTTTAAACGGTCTGATACTTCTAAAATTTTTAACTGTGAATCAATGATCAAATACTCTATTTGACGATATGCCTTAATTTTATTAAGCAGGTTACTCATGGGTTATTTACGTTATTTATACAAATAAAAATTATTTTTATCATGCTACTTTTGTTATCATCCTATATGAAAGTTTATGGAAAATGTCATCTACATTTTCGCCAGTTTTAGCAGATGTATGATATGTAGCGATGACTCTTTCATCTTCCTGATGGTTAAATTTTGATAATAATTGATTGATTATTTCTGTATCAATTAAATCAGATTTATTTAAAACCAATATAGCTATACTTTGAGGATTTATGGATAAAAATAATTCTAATCTTTGACCAAGGTTATCTATAGTTTCTTGACGGGTGACGTCTGCTACAACTATTGCCCCATTAGCTCCTTGTAAATAACTCGGAGCGATCGTCTTAAATTTAGTATGACCTTCCAAATCCCAAATTAATAGCTGTAAAGCATTCTTTTGTTCTGTTTCTATTTTCGGTAAATCAACTTTTTTGCGAGAAATTTTTACTCCCACAGTGGAAAGATATTGGTCACTAAACTGTTGATCTACAAACCTGCGAATTAGGCTAGTCTTTCCCACACCAAAGTCACCAACAAGACAAATTTTTTTCGATATCATAATTCTAGCTAGTCGTCTTTTTCGTTCGTTTAAAATAATTCAAATGTTACACACCTGCTTAATAGTAGTGGCTGATTATACTCCACATCTTGAGGAGGATTTGTTTGTCCAGTTACTTCTAATCGTCTGGCATCAACTCCTTGTTTTACCAAAGCATCCCTGACAGTATCTGCTCTTTCGGTGGCCAATCTTTGGTTTGTAACTGGGTCGCCAGTACGATCTGTATGGCCGATTATCCTCAGATATTTTTGAGGGTACTGACTGAGAAATTCTTGAATCTGGGTTATTGTCTCTACATAATTAGACTGAAGTTGAGCTGAACCCAAATCGAAGTAGATGCGAGTTTTCAGTTTCAGTGGACTGAGTTTAATTGTACTAATTACAGATTCTACTCCAGGAACTTGCTCAATTTTACCAACAATTTTCTGAGAATCTGTCATATCCATAACTGTTCCTTCTATGATAACTTTACCTTCTGCATAATCACTGGTAATGGACACACCTTCTATCTCATTTAGGGCTTTTGTAATTCTATCTACTTCATCGCTTACTTCTGAGAAGTCTAATGATATTTCCATAGCTACTATCTGATTATTTAGTTCTAAGTTGTAGCGATTAGCTTCTGTTTGAGCGATTTTTGTGGCTTTATTTCGTAGATTCTGATTTGGCAGTTGTCCAGTTAAATTTAAATAACCTCCCTTGACTTTTGCATTTAATCTATAAATGGCTAACTCTGGAACATTACTCCAAGCTTCCGCAGTTCTGGCTTCAATACTGCGATAAACTCTGCTGTAATACTGATAGATTCCCCAAGGTATTAGAATTAAACTTAAAATTAATCCACAAACTATTAACAAAGCAGTAGGAGCTTTAGAAGTGTTGAGTTTCTGATTTTCTTGTACATTTATATCTAATAATGTTTTGAGTAATAACTGAACTGATCTAGGAATAGCATCTGAATCTCCTGCAAAATTCTTAATATATTTACCATAATCTGTAACAATGTTGCTGAGTGTTTGTCGTAATTCCTTGATAAAGGATTTATTAGGTTGCCCCTTAATTACTACCGCTAAATAACAATATCCAGCTACCTCTAAAATAATTTTTGAATCCCCATATTCAATTTCATTCAGTTCCGAAACATCTCCAGACGGCACAATACAATCATTTACAAAACTCCGAATCGCTGTTAACATCCCTGCCACCATTTCTGATTCTAATCTTTTTCGCCCAGACTGTTGAGTTTCGGCAATTAGCAAACCAGATTCTTTGTGAATTAAAAACACTGCTTTGACAGTAAAAATCATTACTTCTGATATAATTAATTCTGCCTCGGAAACTCCTTTAAAATTGGCATTGATTTTGCGCCTTATTCCTCTGAAGCTAAAGGCACCTGAAATCTTTTCGTTAATTTCTCGAATTGCTTCTGCCATGTATCTAGAAATGGTACTGCCAATAACAGGATATAAAGCATCAACTATGGAATTTTGTTCTAAGTAAATTTGATCTTTAATTACTGTACCAATTTCTGGAGCTAAAGCTTGAGAAATTTGCCTTCTATCAATTCTGATTTGTTCTCGAATTGCTGCTCCCATTTCTGGTCCTAAAGCTTTCGCTATTTCTTGAGGAGAATTCTCTATTGCGTATGAAATTGCTCCTGGTAATAATGGAGCTAGTGTAGAATTAATTGATTGTTGGTCTTGTTCAGTTTTCTTTGTGATGATTAGATCGAGAATTGGTGCTAGTGCTGCTGCCACTACTTGAGGTTCTTGTTTTATTTGTGTTTCTAGAGAAGGTGCTAGTAATGGAGCTAATGCTGAAGTTATTGCTTGCTCATCTTGTCTAAATCTTTTTTGTATTGCTTGCTCGATAACCGGGGAAATTACCTCTATAACTTCTGCTTCTGTTTGAGCGAAAGGATTGAATAAATTTTCTGATAATAAAGGGTTGAATATATTATTTAATTCATCTTGATTATAGTTGAAGCTATTTTTAGCTAGATTAGTGTCGAACTTCCGAATTAATCTAGCTACTTGTGAACCAAATAGAAGATTTTGTAAAGCTTCAAACGCCTCTGCTTCTGGATCGTATTGTTGGCGATTTTCTGATAATTCTGGTAATTGACTGGGTACAAGTAATGGCTTTTCTTCATTTAATATTTCTTGTCGATGATGAGGATTAGTAGAGATATCCTCTACATCCACAAAGTTATCGTAATTTTGAGAAAACTCTTCTGGAATGGATTGATTAATTAAATCATTATTTTCTGGAGTCTCAGCAGCTTCAGTTTCCCCTAAAATCTGATGTTCTTCAGACTTGAGAGACTGCTGATTTAATTGTTCTCGTGGCCAATCAATTAAATTGAGTTCAACTAATAAACCCAGCAAACATTTAAGCTGTTCAACTGCTTCCGAGTTCAGTTCAACAGATTGATTATTATCTATATCTTGCTGATTATTAGCTGATTTTCCGTTTAAGTAAGCCATCTATATTCTCATCACTTATGATGGTTGTCCGATATTAAAGTCTCTTTTTCTAAATCTTTGTCTGCTGCCTCTTTAAGTTCAGTTACAAACTCAGTATTTTTCATTCTCATGCCAATTTCAAACATAATTTCTGCTAAGTCATCCCGTGAAATTTTGGCATCTTGAAGTGAGGAAAACTGCTTATTCAGTTCCTCAAATACTTGATTTTTAAGATTAATAACATTATTTTGGAGTTGGTCTCTGTTTTGTGATAATTCTTCCCGTAGAGAAGTTGTTTGAGTGTCTATAATTTCTTCTAATGCTTCTTTAGTAGTATAAATTTTCCGATTTACTTGTTCTATTTTTTGTTGAGTTTCTCCCATATCTTCTTGAGTATTTTGTAAAGTTAAATTGATGCTTCTAATTTTTTTTTCCATAGCATCAACTGTGGCTTTAAGTTCTGTAGAAAAAGCATTTTTAACTTGTTCAATTTGATTCTTAACTTCTTGTTTTACTGTCGAGAATTCTGATTCTAGCTTATCAAAACGATTTTCGTATTCTCTCAACTTAGAACCGAAAATTATATCGCGAATCTTGTTAATATTTCCCAACCTCTCACGCATTTCTTCTTTAGTTAATTCTGTCATACTTTCTCCTTATGAATTACAAAATTATGATCAAATCAAAAAAATACCCATGTATTTTATCATCAAATTGAATATTGGGAATAGTCAATGACCACATTGTCTTAAAGGTGGGATTTGTGAACCTAGTTTCACAAACGTAAGTAATTTTTTCTACTATAACAGTCGCCAGAGCCGTTAAGGACATAGACTAGAAATAGTATTTTATAGATAGCGATATCGCCTAATAATGGCCATACCCTCTAGTTAATATCTAGCAAATTTTGATTGTTGACGAGATGTCATTGAGTATGTCTGGCGATTAGCGTCCTATTTCATGTCGGCGACAGACTCAATCGTCTTGGCGGTTACTATAAGTGTGGGATTGAAGAAAGCAAAAGTCAAAAGGGAGCAATTTAATGGCGGGCAGTAACCTCCCACTAATTAAAGACAACCTGTTTCAGATTTTCAACCCTGTTCATCCTGGCGGGTTCTGATTTGGTTGAGGCCTTAAACCTACTTATGCTCCTTAACACCTCAGCAAGCTACATCCACAAGTCACACAAAAAAAACTGCATGAATTATGACTTCAATAGACTGAATTTTTTCTTGGTAAGACGCAATGAAGGAAGAAGATTGATTTCAAAGGGGATTTCTACCCCCTTGAAGACGACCAGTTAATTATTTTCAACAAATTAAACCCGATATCTGTGAAAAAAAATCAGGAAAGAAGATTGACATGATTATGACTTGACTTTTCCCCTTCCTTCTGTCTATGCTTTGGAATGTTTAGCAAACGAGCAAAGCGAGTTAATATAAATTACAATTGTCCCCAATTGCTGCTTTTTTGATCTATGACCACTGCTGCAATAATAAAAACTAAGTACGAAGCGATAATTGGCATAGAAACCCACTGTCAGCTTAGTACCCAAACTAAAATTTTCTCAAATTCATCTACAGAATTTGGTAGCCTACCAAACACCAATATTGACCCAGTATGTATGGGAATGCCTGGAGTACTACCAGTTCTCAATCAAAAAGTAGTAGAATATGCTGTTAAAGCAGGGCTAGCCTTAAATTGTCAAATTGCACCCTATAGTAAATTTGACCGTAAACAGTATTTTTACCCTGATTTACCCAAAAATTATCAAATTTCTCAATATGACTTGCCGATCGCTGAACATGGTTGGCTAGAAGTGAAAATAGTTGATGAAGATGGTAATGGCATCCGTAAAAAAATTGGCATTACTAGACTGCACATGGAAGAAGATGCTGGCAAGTTAGTCCACGGAGGTAGCGATCGCCTCTCAGGTTCGACTTATTCAATGGTGGACTACAATCGTGCAGGTGTCCCTTTAATTGAAATTGTATCAGAACCAGATCTGCGTTCTGGACTAGAAGCGGCAGAATATGCCCAAGAACTACGGCGAATTGTGCGTTACCTTGGTGTTAGTGATGGTAATATGCAAGAGGGTTCCCTACGGTGTGATGTAAATATTTCGATTCGACCTGTAGGACAAAAAGAATTTGGCACGAAGGTAGAAATTAAGAATATGAACTCCTTCAGTGCTATACAACGGGGCATAGACTATGAAATTCAACGGCAAACAGAAGCTATGGAAGCAGGAGAAAAAATTATTCAGGAAACTAGACTTTGGGAAGAGGGTACTCAATGCACTATTAGTATGAGGACTAAAGAGGGTTCTAGCGATTACCGTTATTTCCCTGAGCCTGACATTCCACCGATTGAAGTCTCAACTCAGCAGTTGGATGCTTGGAAAGCAGAGTTACCAGAATTACCAGCACAAAAACGTCTCCGCTATGAAAGGGATTTAGGTTTATCTGCTTATGATACTCGAGTACTAACTGATGACTGTAATGTAGCAGAATATTTTGAGGCAACAGTTGCAACAGGTGGAAATCCTAAACCAGTAGCTAACTGGGTAATGGGTGATATTACTGCTTATTTGAAAAATGAAAAACTGATGATTACTGATATTGCTCTCAAACCTGATCATTTGGCCGAGCTAGTGACAATTATTGAAGATGGCACTATCAGTGGCAAGATTGCTAAGGATATTCTCCCAGAACTATTATCAAAAGGTGGATCGCCTAAGCAATTAGTAGAGAAAAAAGGTCTAATTCAAATTTCAGATACTAAGGCTATAGAAGCAATTATTGATGAAGTTTTAGCAGCACATCCAGAAGAATTGGAAAAATACCGTGGTGGTAAAACTAAGCTCAAAGGCTTCTTTGTCGGGCAGGTGATGAAAAAAACACAAGGCCGTGCTGATCCAAAGATGACAAATCAATTACTTAGTCGAAAATTAGAAGGTTGACACTCTCTTCAACTCCATTAAGGGGGATTGTCTCACTGTGAGAATTTTATATTTCTATGAGTAGGCTTGCTGGTTTAAATCTTGATAGCGTCATAGTCTAGTTTACGCCTAGGAGCAAGATGCTCCCACTACCCAATAATTGAATCTTGACAGAGCAGTCGTAGGGTGGGCAAATATAGAATTATTTCAAGTAATCATCAATTTACCTGCTGTTTGCCCACCATACATATATTCTTTTATGACTGGTACCACCCACGTTTTGTCGCAAGAGCATACGCCTGATAACTGGTAACTGTTAACTGTTTCAACCCTCACCATATGCTGTTCCTCTTGCCTTTTGCTTTTTTGTGTGCATGCCTTTAATGGTATTTCTGCACTTCAGGATTTGCACTCCTCCTCTCCTGATCACCTCCTAACTCGCTGCCTCCTAGCCTCCTAAAAACAAATACTTTGTGGTAATATATTTTGAAATTGGTATGACTTTTTTCTACAGAATGCTACCCATTTCATATTGGGTAGTGAAACGAGCCCAGGAAGTTTAAGTTAGTCTTCTTTTTTCTTCTTTTTTTTAACTAATACTTTGTTCTAAAGCTTTTTTAGCTAGTCGAGTTATATAAATAGTTACTGTAGCAGTGGCAATTAAAGCAACTATCTTAATTATCCACTTAGTTAATTCTATCGCCAAACTTGTCGGTTGTTGAGATGTACCAATTAGGGCAATATCACCTATTAAAGAACCAATATAAACATACATAATTGTTCCTGGTATCATTCCCAGAGAACCAAAAATATAATTTTTTAATGATACCTGCATGACACCAAAAGCATAATTTAAAAGATTAAAAGGAAATAAAGGACAGAGTCTAGTTAAAAAGACAATTTTGAATCCCTCCTGAACAACAGCTTGCTCGAAAACTTGAAATTTTGGGTGTTGATTTAATTTTTTACAAACCCAATCGCGAGATATATACCGGCCAATCGCAAAAGCTATTATAGCGCCTAAAGTTGAAGCAAAAAAAACATAAATTGAACCCCAAAATATTCCAAATATTACTCCTCCTCCTAGAGTCAATATTGAACCTGGAATTAATAGTAAAGTAGCTAAATTATAAATAATTATGAAAGCTATAGGACTCCAGAAACCTAGATTTTCAATCCATGTTAATGTGTTTCTTAAAATTTCAGGAATATTAAAATATTTGACTGTAATAATTAAACCTATAACTGTAAAAAAGAGTACAAAAAAACTTGCTATTTTTTTTAGCTTTTTCATGGGGATGAGCAGATCTAAATTATATTCATTATCTGTTAATGAAACAACAGATGAATATTTCCTGTAGATTTATTTATTGGATGGCTTTATTACTGATTCTTGATTCAATAATTCATAACCTAATTTTTTATTTGAATAAAATTAAATATATCATTGCAAAATTATAATTATCTTAGTTAATTATTAGTTTTTCCTGAGAGTAACTACTGGATAAATAAATAGTCAATAAATTATTGTCTTGCTCTTCTGTATTCTGCTTTTAAATCCCAGTTTCTATAGTTCATGTATAACAAAAATTGCTACAAGTAAAAGCTAAAATTATATATCTGTCTCAGAATAGATTCAAATAAAATTTCCCGAATTAAAATAGTAATAAATACTTAATTTTAGGAGTGTTTAACTAGCGATCGCTTTGTACAAGTTGTCAAATTAAGTGGAAAAATTTTATGGTACTCAAGCTTTAACCATAACATTAGTTTTGTTCTAGTTATGGTGACATACCATAAAAAATCAATTTTCATAGAGACAAAAAAATTAGATTAATGAAATTATATTATCGTTTTTTATGTAGTGCAACTTCCATATTAGTTAGTATCTTTATAACTAAATTAACTGTCTTAGCAGCTCCGACAAACACTAGCCTTGTGATTAACTATAATAATGAATCTTATAAAAATCTGGTATAACAAGCATAAAATTTAGCTAAAAATACAATTAACCAATAATTTAAAAATCATCCAGAAGTGACAGAAATTACTGTTACTATTTTAGGAGAACGTAGAATTCAAATAGTACCTGTTTGACGTTCAACCAGAGATCGGACTGAATGGCAAAAAAATGTAAATATTGATGATTTAACCAGATATTTTGCTGACGCTAAATTTTTAGGTAGTCCTAAATATGTAAGGATAGTATGAAAGTAATATTTCACTCTCATGTCTGCAACATTATTATCCTGTCCTAAATGTGGTTCAAATCATATCGTCAAAAATGGCAAAATTCATAATGGTAAGCAAAACTTTAAGTGTCGAGACTGTAGCCGACAGTTTGTACAAAACCCGCAAAAGAAAATGATTGATTCTGCAACTAAAGACCTGATAGATAAATTGTTATTGGAAAAACTGCCTTGGGCTGGCATTGCTCGTGTCACAGGTGTGTCAGAGCCTTGGCTACAAAAATATGTGAATGCTAAGCTAGAAGATGTCCCCATAATTGTAGCAGTGAGTGCAAAAAAAAGGACGTTTGACAATTCAATGTTCAAACCCCGCCGGGGCGGGCGGGGTTTCGAAATGTGGTCATTTGTAGGTCATAAAGGTAATAAGCAGTGGATTTGGCTGGCTCTAGATATCAGCACCAAAGAAATTGTTGGAGCCTACATTGGCGAGCGTAGTATAGATGGAGCTAGAGGATTGTGGAATTCTCTGCCTGGGGTATATCGACAGTGTGCGTTCGTGTCAACGATGCGTAGCATAATCGCTTATACAGATTTTTGGTCAGCCTATGAAGAAATCTTCCCAAAGAAACGACACAAAGCAGTCAGCAAAACAAGTGGCCTAACTAACTATATTGAGAGATTAAACTGTACTTTGAGGCAGAGAATCTCTCGCTTGGTCAGAAAAACTTTATCATTTTCTAAAAAATTAGAGAATCATATTGGGGTTATCTGGTACTTCATTCACCACTATAACGCATCCTTACTTGTTTAGGACTACCCTTTCGACTTCGTGCATTCCAACTTCTACAGCAACAGCAACATTGGAAACTGAAGCTCGGGTAATAGCAGTACACAAACCTGCTCCTATAGTTTCATAAGAAGTTAACTGTAGATCAGCAGCTTTGAGCATAGCATCACAAGCTCCTACCATCGCCGGAAAACCTTTAGTTTCGATCAAACCTACTGCCTTATTTTTAAATTCAGCAGAAACTTGACTTTGAGATAGTTGAAATAAAAGAGTGCCAATAGGTAGTACAGTTTCTAAATTAGATCAAGGTCTAGGAATTACAGCATGAGAAATCAACTGTCCGAATTTTTCCGCTATTTTGGATCCAGACTCTACTGCTAAACGAACATCGGCAATACCACCACGAACAACAGCAGTACAATATCCACTACCGATTTTTTCATACCCTACCAGAATCACCCCTGATGACTTCAGCCTCATATCAGCAGTACCAACTATGGCCGGAAAACTCCTTGTTGTGACTAAACCAAGAGCAGCATCTCCAAATTTGATCGGGGATTCAATAAATTCTAGTTTGTAGTTATTGTGGGTTTGTATGTCCATGTTCTACCTCTTTCTATTCCGTAGCAGTCAACCCACCTCACTCTCTCCCAAATTCTAGATGATGGTCTTTAGGGCTACTTGACATACTCACTCCGTGGCGCTTACGCGACAACGCGGGATTCTGGGCACTTCTACATTCATGTAGGGAAGCTAAACTCACCCACCTAACACCATCA
>JAJEAQ010000139.1 GCA_022822685.1 Trichodesmium sp. jk18x7bins.61 | reverse complement strand
TTAGCCCCTGGGTGCCTATACGCTTTGGCTCCTGATTGAGCACTGCTGCCTGCTTCACTCTAAGATTCCGAGTATGGTTTCTTTCGGTGTGGCCTGGTAGGGATTCACGCCTTCCTTAGCGGGAGGGACTTGGCTTTTTATAGCTTCACCCACATTCTTATCTCAGTTATCCGCCCTATATGGGTTATAGGGACTGGACTCTAGTCATACTCCTCCTGTCGAACTCTTTTGTGAGCCTGTTGAGGTTTCTACTTAGAAACGAACCGCACTAATGTAAGCCATACAATAAAAAAGATCAAAAAAAATGTCTACAATGAACAAAAATACACCAAAAAGCCTAATCAAATTGAACGAAGTTCATCGAGTCAATATAGAAAAAAGATTAGCTCATCGTCTGGAAGTAGCTAGAGCTAAAGGAGATTCAGATTTAGTTAAAAAGATAGAAGAAGAAAAACAGCTACTAAACTAAATCACTAACTCTGAAAAGCCCTAATCCAGCAAAATAGTCTGTTTTCCCAATGTTGACTAGCCAATAAAAAAACCTGCTCTCTTAAAGAAACCAAGTTTTTTATCACACCTTAATTAAAAGCTAGACAGAGATCACGAAATTTCTCGAACTCTTAGTGGCCCATCCTGAATTTCTCCGACTAAAATAATATCTGCAACCCCAACAAATAAACCATTTTCAAGGACACCCGGAATATTATTTAAACTTTTTTCTAGCTCTGCAGGATTATCAATAGAATCAAATTTAACATCAATAACTAGATTACCCTGGTCAGTAACTACAGGTCCAGCTTTCTTAACCCCCATCCTAAGTTCTGATTGACCACCAAGTTTTTCAATAGCTCGAATTACAGGATTCATGGCCATCGGTATTACCTCCACAGGCAATAGAAAGGTGGATCCCAACTTATTCACTAATTTAGAACTATCTACCACTACAATAAACTGTTCCGCCAGAGAGTCTACTATTTTTTCACGAGTATGAGCTGCTCCACCACCCTTGATCAGATTCTTTTGTGGATCAACCTCATCAGCACCATCAATGGCAATATCGATGTGATCAACTTCATCAAGAGTTGTTAATGGCACACCATATTTTTTAGCTAATACAGTTGACTGAAAGGAGGTAGGGATACCTTTAACGTCCTTAAGTTGACCACTTTGCAGATTTTCCCCCAAAAACTGAATCATATAGGCAGTGGTTGAGCCAGTGCCTAATCCCACAATCATTCCAGACTCAACACGTTCAGCAGCCACCTTGCCGACTTGCTGTTTCATTAACTCAGTGAGGTCTTGTTCTACGACCATAATGTATACTCCTTACCTTGAATTAAATAGATAGGACATAGGCATTCACGCTATATATAGCGTACTAATTAGTCAATATTCCCAAAATAGTCACTATAGATAGTACCTTTGCTTAAGTCCTGATAGAATTACAATTACCTTGAATGAAATATAATTACAACCACTGTCCTACTTTACCCCTATAACGGTTCGGAAAGAAAATGTTAGCTAAAAATTATTTCAACACAGCCAATCAACTTAAAGATTCTGGACAATTTTATACAGCTATGGTTGCTTATGAAAAAGCCTTGACTATTCAACCAGATTATGTTGAAGCTTACAATAAATTAGCTGAAGTATACTTGATGCAAGGGAATTTTGATGCAGCGATCGCTTCTTGTCAAAAAGCACTTAAAATGCAACCTGATTTTGCTGCTGCTTACTTGACTTTAGGGAATATTTTTCAAATTAAAAATCAATTTGAACAGGCAATTAATACTTACTCTCAAGCATTAAAAATTCAACCAAATTTTGCACAAGCTTATATTGATATGGCCAGTGTTTATTATAAACAGGGTCAGTTAGATTTAGCTATATTTAACTATCAAAAATCCATAGAGATTAATCCTAATATTGCATCTGTTCATTTGATGTTGGGCAATGTATTTACCCGTCAAATAAAATTTGATCAGGCGATTTGTTATTATCAAAAATTTCAGCAGCTAGAACCAGAAAATGCTAAAGCTTATTTCAAGTTAGGTCAGGTATTTTATTTACAGAAAAAATTTGAATCAGCACTAGATTATTATCAAAAATCTTTGTTGCTCCAACCAGATTATCAGGAAGCATTTGTAGAATTATATAAAATTATTAAACCAAGTAATACTGAGCAGGAATGGGAATTATCATTCACGGAATGGCAAAAATTTGCCTTGGCTAATAATCATAATATCAAGAGATATATTGATGAAGTAATTCAAAAAAAACTCCCTAATTTTATAGAAAAAGAAAAATTAACAACAGAGAGAAATATACAAACTATTGAATATGATGGAGAACATGGCATTAAACCAGCTACTTTCAAATTAATTCCAGAACAGAATATTGATAGCTTCGATCAGACTAATGATAATAATTTACCTAGCCCTAATGAAGAGGTAGAAAATGCTGATACAATAAGTAACATCACAAAATTAGAATATCAAGAACTAGAGGCAGAATTCTCCAAAAAACTCTTAAAATTTCCAGCAGCAGAAGCGTATAGAAATCAAGCTGATATCTATCTGAAACAAGGAAACTTGGTAGAAGCGATCGCCTCCTGTAAACAAGCTTTAAAAATTCAACCAGACTACTCTCGATGCTACGTAACTTTAGGAAACTCTTTTCACAAACAAAATAATTTTGAAGCAGCCTTACGTGCTTATCACCAGGCACTAAAAATTGACCCAGAAGTTGCAGAAGTGCATGGAAACCTAGGTAGTGTATATTTTCAGTTAGGTCAACACGAAGCAGCTCTGGTTCATTATCAAAAAGCTGTATACTTAAAACCAGATCTAGCTGGTGTTTACTGGAATATTGGCAAACTATTTCAATATTTAGGAAAGGTTGACGAAGCCCTGGGAGCTTGGGAAAAAGCATTAGAAATTCAGCCAGATCTAGTCGAGGCCAACTTTCACTTAAAATTAGGAAATACCTTAGTGAAAATGGATAGGATTAATGATGCAGTGAGGAGTTATCGCAGAGCAATTAATCTCCAGCCAGATTATACAGAAGCTTATAGCAATCTAGCTAATATTTTAGGGAGAAAAGGGGAGAGAGAAGCAGCAGTTACATATTATCGGAAAGCACTCGAAATTAATCCAGAGTTAAAACATTTACATGAAAAGATAGCTAATAACTTATTGCTGAAAGGTGACTACGATCCAGCAATTTTTCATTATCAAGAAGCCATTAAATTCAACCCAAACTTGCACGACGCCTACGCTAACTTAGGAACAGCATTTTCTAATAAAGGATTATTGGAATTAGCATTAGAAAAATATCACAAAGCATTAGAGTTTAAACCAAATTGGGCAGAAGTTTATTGTCGCATTGGTCATATTATTAAACAAAAGAAAACGGAAGAAGCGATCGCTATATTTGAAAAAACGATTGAACTAAAACCACAATATATAGAAGCTCATCAACAATTATGTGATCTACTCAGTCATACAACCAAACTAGCCAAAGCCAGGATAGCAGCCGATAGATTCTGTAATTCCTGTGGAAAAATAGCCCCTATTCTTTCAGGAACTGCCTTTTTATTTTCTTATTTTCAATCAGGAGTTAGTCATGCTGCGAACCGCAAACTTACAGAAATAGAAAAACTTTGCTATCAAAGCTGTGAAACTTTCAGCGAACTAGAAATCAAATTACTCTATGAAATTTTCTTGTTTGCCGTTTCCCATCTCCGGGATGACTTAGAGAGAAATGCTAATTTTTACAAGTTAATAGCCAGACAGTATTATCAGAGTAGAGTCAAAATTTATCAAACCACAAAAACTTATATTTTTAATTCCCACCCCTTAAGAATAGGATTCCTTTCCAAACATTTTCGTCGTCATTCTGTAAGCTGGTGTAGTGAAGCCGTAATTAGAGAATTATCTCAGATTACACCTCATGTTCATCTATATATTACAGGTCAATTGAAGCGAGACGATATTACTCAAAGATTTGAAGAAATGTCTGTCAATACACACTGGCCGAAAAAGTACCCTAATGGCTTTCCATCCTATGAAGAAATTGTTGAGCAAATATTAGAAGACAAGTTAGATGCAATAATCGATCTAGATTCAATGACAGTGCCAGTAAATGTTCATATACTCTATGAAGCACCCACACCAGTTTGTGTTTCTTGGTTAGGATTTGATGCACCGTATATTTCTGAAAATCATTACTTTTTGTGTGACTGGCATACCCATCCTCAAGGCATGGAAAAACATTATGTAGAAAAATTAGTGAGATTACCAGAAACATCTGTAGCAGTTGGTGGGTTTGATAGTCGTTTAGTTGATAGAAATGTTGCTAGAAATGGTCTCGGTATTGATTCAAATCAAATGGTTTACTTATGTGTGGCACCGGGGCGGAAAACTAATCCAGAAATGGTCAGGGCTCAACTGAGAATTTTGCAACAAATACCAGAGAGTATATTAATCAGAAAAGGTCAAGGAGATGTAGACGTAATTTATCAAACTTATCGTCAAGAATGTGAAAATTTAGGAGTAGATTTTCATCGAATTATGTTTTTAGGGCAAACTAAAACAGAAGAAGAACATCGAGCAATTTATCAGATAGCTGATGTTTTGTTAGACTCTTATCCTTACAATGGTGGTACTCATAATTTGGAAGCTTTATGGGCTAACTTGCCAATCATAACTAGAGCAGGCCAACAATATTTATCTCGGATGGGCTACTCATTTTTGCAGAATGTAAATTTGGATATAGGAGTAGCCTGGAGTTGGGAAGAATATACTGAGTGGGGAATTAAATTAGGTCGAGATTCTGGTTTAAGAAATTGGGTACGGGAGCATTTACAAAAATCGAAACATCCAGATAATTTAGCTCCGTTGTGGAATCCTAAAAAATTGGCAAAAGAGATGTATCAAGTATTTGTGGAACTGTTGAGTTCAGTCAGATAAATTACTCTAATTTACCCACACGCTCCCCTATTTCTTGCTTCCTGATGGAGGAATTACGCTCTTCAGTCACGTAGCGTTGTATGTCACCGACAGCCGAAAGTAGTGTTGGCAACTGAAGTGCTTAAAAACGGTCATAACTTCCTATTAAACAAGGTCAGTTTTAGACTTAGTTATAACTACTTTATTTTTATGGCGTTTTCGTCGGGAACATATTCGGCTTGAGGATCTAAAAACTGGGTGTTGCACAATCATGATGTTATGGAATCTGCTGATAATTGTCCTGCTGATAATTGTCCTGATTTTTAGGAAAGGAAATGGTCAAAAATAGCCATCGTCAGGACAATCATCATTCGCCACTATGCAACCTCAAAAATTGATTGATGTGTCTATATCTCTATTAATTTTTAGCTGTAATGTCATCTTAGGTTGAATAATTAAACTTTGGTGGAAAGAGGGCACAAGAGAAAGAAAAAGGTGATAAAATATAAGGTCATTGCTCATGTAGATTTGGATATCAAATCGCCTACTAAAGTATTACTGAAAAAATTGATGTACTACTATTCAAAACTCATCTAAGCACACATAAAATCAGCATGATAGATCCATTGAACCCAAAATATCCTCTGACAGTTTCCCAATTTCAGGATCCTTTTCAAATATGTGCAAAAACTCTGCATCTCCCAGATAATTATGAAAACGATTCATTATTTTCATGTTTTGGGCTTCTGTATTTAAAGATTGTTTATCAAATGAGCTTCCACCTCCATGGAAACTAACATTATTTAAATTTATATCTGTAAAACGTAAACCTAAACTATCAGCTAGTCTTTTACGATAGTTCTTATTTGAAAACCATTCATTAAAATTCACACAAATTTTCGGGCTTTTGAGATAGTTAGTCATTCCCATAAACTCACGGGCATAAGACTTCCAGAGATTAATAACTTCCGGCGTTACTGCCC
>JAJEAQ010000486.1 GCA_022822685.1 Trichodesmium sp. jk18x7bins.61 | reverse complement strand
TTTGAGGGGGAGTAATCCCCCGCCCCGTAAGGGGACGGCGACTAAAGTCCCTCGTGTCGTTTTTCATCCCTTAGCTGTTGAGCCTGTAGCCGACATGAAAGGCACAGCCTGCCTTATGGCAGATAGCAAAGGGTTTTCTTGGGGACCGGATTTTTTTAGATGAAAAATAAACTAGAAGTCTTACAACAAGGTAGGGATCAAATTGAAACGGGAAATCCAACGGTGAATTGGCTACGTAATTATACTGTCTTTGCTGTTTTATTTATTTCTATACTGGCTCTATCTTCAACAGCAATCTTGATCCGATTGAGTGAAGAAGAAATCAGCCCGAATGCGACAGTATTTGACAGAGTTGCGATCGCAACTCTGGTCTTCGGATTGGGGAATTTAATTAATGCCAAAAGATACCGACTTTCTGATGAAAAACCAGCAAAACAGCAGCTTGAACTCAGCCATGATTTCTGGCTATTGCTAGGAATGGCTCTTTTTTATATTGGCAATCAAGTTTTATGGGCTTGGTCTCTAAGTCAAACCACTGTAGCAATCTCTACCTTACTACTGAATCTGACACCAATATTCACCTGTCTATTTGCTTGGGCTGCTTGGAGTCAGCAGTTTGATAACAAATTCTTGCTCGGCATGATCATCGCCATTGGAGGTGCAGGCGCTATTGGAGTTGATGATTTACAAATTAGTACTGGCAAGCTTGAAGGTGATATTGCAGCTTTTATTGCAGCAATTTTCAATGCTGGGTATCTTCTTACTATAGAAAAATTGAGAACAAAGTTGACCTCAACAAATATAATGCTCTGGTGTTGCGGATTAGGAACCTTGTTGAGCTTGCCTATATTTCTCTTCAGTGAAGATCAACTTTGGCCTGATTCGGTGAGAGGGTGGGCGTTTGTCATTTCTCTGGCTATAGTAGGCCAAGTATTGGGGCAAGGTCTTCTGGCATATAGTTTAAAAAAGTTTTCCTCAGGTTTTGTCGCTCTGATGCTTCTACTAGAGTCCGTTTTTGCTGCTATAGCAGCCTGGGGAATCTTTGGTGAAAGCTTAAGTTTATTTGACTGGGTAGCTTTTTTTACGATTTTGTTCGGTATGTATTTAGCTGTATCGAGCAAATCTGCTATGAAAGAATAAGCTCCTGGTATAGCACTACCCATTAAGGTTAGGACATAAAAATTTGAGAAAACCATAATCTGTCTAGATGCTGCTTTCAAAGGATGTCCTCACATATTTACGTAGTGCTATACTGACTGAGCGATCGCTCAAAAAGCTATTTTTATTGATACTATTTTAGTTGACATACTCCCGACACTGGGCTGAAGCGACAGCGCGGGAGTTCTCGCCAGGCAAGTTAAATTTATTAGCCCCCAAGCAACTACCTGGAATCAACATTTAAAAATATGACTATAAAATTCAATCGACATTCATTTATTAAGTATATTTCCGCAACCGTAGCAACTAGCTTATTACTAAACGCCTGTGCTGATTCACCTTCTACAATGATTCTTACAGAAAATCCCGGTAATGATTCTACAGATTCCGGTACTGGAGCAGAAACTTTCAAAATTGCTATTGCTTTGCCGGGAGTCATCACCGATGGCGGGTGGAATCAATCTGGTTATGAAGGAGTTAAAAAGGCAGCCGAAATACTCAATGGCGAGATGATTTACGTAGAAAATGTTGCCCAACCAGATCAAACAGAAACCCTTTCTGATTTTGGCTGGAAAGGTTATGATCTAGTTGTTGGCCATGGCGGACAATTTGATGCTGCTATTCAACAAGTAGCTACTGAATTTCCAGATACATTCTTTTTAGCAGTTAATGGTAATATCGCTGGAAAAAATTATGCTTCAGTTACAACAAATTATTTTCAAATGGGTTATCTTGCTGGCGTGGTTGCTGGTTTAATGACTCAAAGCAATAAAGTAGCTTACATTACAGGTTTATCTTTTAAGGGAAGCAACTTGCAAGGAAAGGCATTTGAGCTAGGGGCTCAGTCAGTTAATCCTAGTATTGAAATTGTGATTAGTTACACTGGGGATTTTAATGATATTGCTAAAGGAAAAGAGGCAGCTTTGGCTTGAATTTCTACTGGGGTTGACGTGATTTATCACTTATTAGATAATGCTGCACCCGCAGTTTTACAAGCAGCACAAGAAAAAGGAATTTATGCAGTTGGTAATACAACAGAACAGTTAGATGTTGCGCCAAAAGCAGTGCTTACCAGTGCAGTGCAGGATGTGGGAGGAGCGATCGCCTATATTGCTAATCTTGTTAAAAATAATCAAGTTAAAGGAGAAAAATATATCTTAGGAATCGAAAATCCAGTTCTTGCTAGGTTAGGTCGTTTTAATGATGTTTTACCAGCTGAAGTTAAGCAGAAAGTTGCAGAAACTCAACTGCAAATGTTGTCAGGACAACTGAAATTTGAAGATTGTACAGAAGATACTAAAGAAAAGATTTGCCTGAAATAGGGAACAATCAAAAATCAAAATAATGACGAAATATCTCTCTCAAAAAAAATCCTGATTTTACCTCCAACTGTCAAAAAATTACACCTGTTACCTGAAACAAAGGTGTTGCACAATAGAAAATGATGCTATGGAATATGCTGATGAATTGCCCGGATTTTCATAAAATCATAAAAAGAAATGAGCAAAAGTAGCCATCATCAGGCAATAATCATTCGCCACTGTGCAACGCCGTTGTTAAGTAAATCCATAACTTACCAAATATCCTCTAATATTCCATGACATACTTACGCCTAGAAAAGATTACAAAACGCTTCGGAAATTTTCTCGCCAACAATAATATTAGCATTTCCATTGCTGCTGGTTCAATCCACGCTATTCTCGGAGAAAATGGCGCTGGTAAAACTACTTTGATGAATATATTATCAGGATTTTATCAACCAGATTCCGGTCAAATTTACCTAGAAGAGCAACCGATAAAAAATTCTTCCCCTCATGCAGCGATTAACTATGGGATTGGTATGATTCATCAACATTTTATGTTAGTACCAAAACTCACCGTTACAGAAAATATTATTTTAGGCACTAGCAGTAATTTCAATCTTAACTTACGCAAAAAATCCGCAGAAATTCAAGCTATAGCAAAATCATATAATTTAGAAATACCAGCTCATACTAAAGTAGAAAATTTACCAATAGGTATTCAGCAACGGGTAGAAATTTTCAAAGCACTTTATCGCCAAGCCAGAATTTTAATCTTAGATGAACCAACTACAGTATTAACTCCAGCAGAAGTCAAATCCTTACTAAAGATTTGGCGACAGTTAGCAGCTAGTAATCATACAATTATTTTCATTAGTCATAAACTAGAAGAAGTAATGAATATCTGCAATACCATTACAGTTTTACGACGAGGGCAAGTCGTAGAAACTATCAAAACTGCAGCAACTACTGCTCATAAATTAGCTCAAATGATGGTGGGGCGAGAAGTGAATTTAATCCCAAATAAAATTGCTACTGAGAAAGGGAAAATTGTCCTAGAAGTCAAAAATATAGAAGTTAAAAATGACCAAAATTTATCTGCTGTGCGTGATTTATCTTTTCAACTTTATAGCGGTGAAATATTGGGAATAGCAGGAGTAGATGGAAATGGTCAGAGAGAATTAGCAGATGCTATTAATGGTTTACGCCCTGTTGAGCAAGGGGAGATCAAATTTACAGATCAAATAAATGTGGGATATATTCCCGAAGACTGTCAAAAAATGGGGTTAATTATGAATTTTAATATTGCCCAGAATTTAATTTTGAAATCATTTAAGTTTTTACCTTTTTGCCGTTATGGTTTTTTGCAGTCTAGGATGATTAATAACTACGGTCAAAATGCCATAGAAAAATTTGATATTCGTGCCACTCATCCACAGTTAAAAGCCAATCAATTTTCTGGCGGAAATCAACAAAAAATTATCCAGGCAAGAGAACTTTCTAGGGAACCAAAATTAATCGTAGCTATGCAGCCTACCCGTGGTTTAGATATAGGAGCCACTGAATATGTGCAACAAACTTTACTAGCTCAAAAAAAAAGAGGAGCAGCTATTTTGTATATTTCCACAGAATTAGAAGAAGTAATGGCAATCAGCGATCGCATTGCCATCATATACGAAGGTAAGTTTGTCGATATTTTAGATCCGGCCATCACTACAGTTGAACAAATCGGCTTACTAATGGCATCTGGAGTCAAATCAAATTAGTTTTTGTGGAAAACCACAGACAAATTATTTGCTGGCATTTGCACTATCTCCACAAATTGTAATCCCTCCTTCTCTGCTGTAGCTATTACATCTTCTAAGTTTCTAATTCCCCACTCATAATTTTGAGCACGTAACGATTCATCAAAAGCCAGATTACTCGTCCCAGTGTGTTGGCCACCCTGTTTGTAAGGGCCGTACAAATAGAGAACACCACCAGTAGGCAGTAAACGCCCTGCACCAGCCATCATTCCCAAACAAGTAGACCATGGACTAATATGAATCATATTGATATTAACAATATCTGCAATCTCAATCCCTTCTGTTTCTACCGCCCAAACTGACTCCCGCGCATCAATATCAAAAGGAGGATGTAGGTTATCTGAGGGGTTATGTTTTTGCCAAGCCATAATACTATCGCGCAACATAGGATTAGGCTCAGAAGGAATCCAATGGCGCGGTTGCAAATGAGGAGAGAAGAACACGCTGTGTTCTCCTGTACCGCTAGCAATTTCTAGAATATTTCCTGTAGGAGGCAAAACTCGCTTTAGTACTTTTAAAATATGTTCGCGGTTGCGTTCAGTGGCAGGGGCGTATTGTCGAGCATCGTCAAAAGAGGTCATAGGAATTTTCAATACTACGTTTTGGGAAAAATCATACCCTAGAAGTTGACATCTTCACTAATGCAAAAAGCAACAGCTTTGTTGCAGGGATCTCAGTAATATAATGTCCAGATGATTAGCTGTAGAAACATTAGCCTTACCCACAATTTTGACGCCCTAGTAGAGTGGGCAAATATCAAGCTGATTTACCATCCATATCAATAAGAGACTGTTTGTCAAACTGAGATTAAATTCTTGCGTAGGGTAGGCCTCTAGCGGAGATATCTCCTCATTCATCATCACCATAACTTTAGTTGTCCGCCGTAACCCACCAGAATTCAACACTCTAGCTATCTTAATATTTACTTGACAAACAGTCTCTAACTCAATATTTGCCCACCTGAAAAATTATGGCTGTAGAAATATTAAACATCTTCAGAAAATGTTTTTCGGAAATATCTATCAGGAATTACGGATTCACGCTATATATAGCCTACAAATTGGTGAATACTCAGAACATTGCCAATATATAGCAGTCGCCAGAGCAGTTAGTTAATAGAATAGAAATAGTATTTTATAGATAGGGATTCGCGTTTCATGTGCGTAGCAAAGGGATCTGTCTCGGAATCGTCTAAGAATGGCCATCCCCTATAGTTACAATCTAGAAAATTTTGATTGCTTACGAGATGCTATTGAGTATGTCTGGCGATTAGCGTCCTATTTCATGTAGCGTAGCTAAAACCGTCTTGGCGGTTGCTATAGATAGTGCCCTTGCGTAAGTCCTGTCTATACATTAGCAAATTGGTATTAACAATAGTCTAGAGCGCGACTTCATGTAATTTTTACAATTAACCCAAAATATACAGAAAAAGTTTAAAGATACTGTAAAGTTAAGTGATCTTACTAGCAATGTTTTTAAGTAGTTGCTATATTTTACTTATACAAAACAAAGATTTAACCAAACACCTGAAAGGAAACATCATTTGTACAGCTTAAAAGCACGAGCCTATAATTGCCCAGGCGAAAGACAAATGCAATATGTCACCGTTGTTATTATTGCTGTTAAACAGATTCCTAAACGGAATATTATCCTAGGATAGATTGCTTGATTACTATCAGTTCTACTTGAGTTTGTTAAGTAGTAAGTAAATCAATGCTAGAAAATTCTTACAGCATACTACTGCTTCTAAAGCAATGACATTGGAACATAAAAAAATTAGGCTGGTTTGTAGAAGGATATACAACAGCCAGAACTCTATACTTCTACTCACAACCTAATTGGCCAAAATTGGTTAGTTTAAAAAAGTTTCAAATGTCGCAGATTTACAAAAAAAACAGTAGAGCAAAAATTCTACATGGAGACAAACACTCAAAGAAATCAACACCCCGCGCCTGGATTCGCCATCCGTCTACATGGTGGGGAGGAATTGTGGGTGTTTGATTTTGTCTGAAAACACGAATCATGGAGATAATCCGATGTGTAAAGTTTGTAGTCCACGCTGCCGCCAATTCTACAAAGATGTCTTTTCTCAAAGCACCGTAATAGGGTTTGAAGATTTCGCGATCAGCGGGAAATACTCAGTAGTTCGTACCATGCAGAATCTCATGAGGTAGACAATGCAAGCGCAAAGTCGCCCTATCTTTACAAGCCCCATCCGTCTACACGGTGATGTCATTAACCAGTCTACTTTCTTTTGTTTGTTTGATTAGTGAGACTTGCGCTTAACTGCAGTTGAACCTAGAGCGCCAAAGGTTAATAGTCCTAGGAGAATAGAAGGATCAGGGACACTTTCACTCCCTAGAGCAAAAGTGTGGTTATCTGATTCAAATTTTGAAGAAAAATTTGGGTCATCAATATTAATGAACACAATTTTGTCGAAGTTTGTTGCCTCAGAATCACTGTAGAAGTTTAAGAAAGCAAAAGGTTCTTGCTCCCATTTTATACTGGGATTTGGATTGCTATAATAGTCATTTGCAAGCGCTGAATTATTAATTGTATCGATAATATCAGCAGTAGTAACTTCTCTGACTAGAGTGTCACCTTGATAAAACCCTAAAGTGTTATTTTTATCTCCTGCTGACCACCACATCCCAAAGTAGCCTACTTCTCTATCTAATTCTATGGTTTTTTCTTGAGCAGGTAGGAGGTTAAAGTACTGGCCGTTACCACCTGCTCCTCCCCATACATCTGCATCATCAATTAAAGGTTCTATATAAGTTGCAGTTAAACTTTCTCCGTCTTGGGTAAATGTTTTGACTATTGTCTGTCCATTTGTAAAGTCCTCAAAATCAACAGATTTTGAGGATATTCAATATTCCACCGGAAATTACATCAACTTTTTCTCAAACCTTTGTAGGGACTTTCCATGGAAAGTCCCTACATTCTTTTCAGCAGATATCTACTTGAACAGAATCCCCCGCGCATTCCCCACCTAATAATCTTTGATTTAGATGGAGTGCATTCAAGAGAAACTATATAATATCAATTTCTATAAATATTGCTAAACAGTTTTTGGCAATATTTATAGAAATTTCCATAACTAAGGTGGGATCATATTTCCAAATTTATGGTTGTTCCAGAGCCATCAATATTTACCCACCCTACAACTGTAACTATGTTGTTTGAAATTGGTACATTTGTACTCTAAGTTTCGTTTAATATTGATGCTTATTCTTTGCTGCCAGATTTGATATTACTTGAGATGATATCACAACTATTGAAACTTGCTAGCTCGGAAATCAGCTAAAACCCTTTGATTTGTATAGAGTTAGTAAATGGTATATATCAGTTCTCAGCCTTGGTGAGGTACAAAAATCTACTGCTTTAGTAGTCAATAGTCAGTATTCAGGAGGGGGAGCAAGGTGAAAGGCTCACAGATGTAGGCACTCCGAGTCAAATCAATCTACTTGTTCAATCGCAACTGAGGTACAGCTGATCATTGATCAGTCTTGGTTTGACTGCAATTAATGTACCATCAGAGACGCTCTAAATGCTATAAATCCGATCTGGCAAAGATAAGTGCTGAGTATACAAGATTATCTCTAAACTGAAAGGAGCTTTTAACTCGAACCCCGAATTTGGTTTCGGTAGATGCAGAAGATGCGATCGCTGATTATTTTAAGACTGCTTATCATCGGAAGTAGATTGAGGAATAGTAGATACAGATAATTAATATTGCCTATTTTGTCAAGACTACTTACTCTGAATAAAATAAGTATTTTTAGTTATGATTGAGCGATCGCCGAACCAAAAAATCAGACTTTTGCTTAGGAGTTTTTCTGGCTTTGACGACTGCTAGCAGTTAAACCTGCAACAACTACACCTAGGCCGAATAATGTAGCGAGTTCAGGTACACTTTCGGTAGAGAAGAAAGCACCAGAGAAAGTTAAATTAGTAAATTCTCCTCCGTTGGCAGATGATTATTTACAAATGGGGGGAAATCTGGTACATACACAAAATCAAATCAGATGTCACAATATAGTAGATATAAGATAGAAACCTTTTTTTGTAAGTAAGAGACACTATCATGGCTAATACCAGTAATTTCCGTCAAGCAATGCGTGAAGCCAAAAGTCAAGGCTTAATTGGCCAAAATGTGATTGCTAATGCTTTACCATTTGTAGGTGGTGGCCTACTTCTAACAGCTTTAGGTACTTTTGGTGGCCTAGGAGTGCTGAGGTCTAACCCTGGTCTATTTATGACCACCTTCTGGGTAGCTGTTGTTGTGGAGTTAGTATTGTTTTTTGTTGCTCGTGGGGTGGCTGAAAAAGGAAATAATAGTGTAGCCCTACCTTTACTAGCTACTTATAGTTTGCTGTCTGGCTATACTTTAAGTGGTTTAGTATTTGTGGCCTTAAGTACCCAAGGAGTAGGTATTGGAGGAGTAGGTTTTGCTGCCCTTGGTTGTGGTGTTACGTTTATTGCAGCTCGTCAAATAGGCTCTAATCTGTCTGAAGAGGATGGTATGGCCTTGACTAAAACTGTCAGTCTGGGCATAATTGCTCTCTTGGTGGCAGTTGTTGGTCAAGTAATTTTTAGCTTTTTTGGTATTTATACTCCCAGTTGGTTAGAAATTGGTATATCTGGCATTGGTGTATTTCTATTTGCTGGTGCTGCAATAGTAGATTTCTACATTTTGCCCCGTACTTATCGGGACGACCAGTATATACCCGCAGCTCTTTCGATGTACTTAACCTACATCAACCTATTTGTGTTTATTCTGCGACTGTTGATTGCTATTAGTAGTGGTGGTCGAGACTAGGTTATAGGAGTAGTCGTTCACCGAAAAATTGGGCCTGAAACTTCCCCCCTCTAGGGGGAGTTTTTCAGAAGGTGTCAGAAGTGGTATAAATAATTTTATTTGTAAATATTGCTCAATAGGAGGCTATCCCTATGGAAGTATTAGACATTAAACGAGAAATAGAAAATTTGTCCTCTCGCCTGGGAAAAACCCAGGAGTATCTTTGACATTCCGGCACTCAAAGCAAAAATCGAAGATTTAGAACAGATTGCCGCTCAACCAGAATTTTGGGATAGAAAAGCATCGGCACAAAATACTCTGCAAGAACTTAACGACCTTAAATCCCACCTACAGCAATATCAGCAATGGCAAAATAATCTGGAAGATACTAGGGCGATCGCCGAGTTATTAGAACTAGAGACAGATGAGTCTCTGTTTGAAGAAGCTAATTTAACACTATCTAATCTGAATCGAGAATTAGATCAAGTGCGGTTCGTTTCTAGCAGGAACCTTTAGCAACT
>JAJEAQ010000028.1 GCA_022822685.1 Trichodesmium sp. jk18x7bins.61 | reverse complement strand
CCCTCTGGAGATTTTTTCACACTAAGTATCTCTAATACTGATGACACCATACAAAATCACGCTCTCATGGGTAGGGGGAGGGCTCCAGTTAAGATCGTGAAAGTAGTGATTTGAGTGTTTTCGGGGATGTCTAATGATTCTTTGAAGTCTGCTTCGTCATCTTCTGAAATTATTGGATGTTTCTCAATTTCTTTTAAAGCATCAGATAGTGTTGTACATGTATCTTTTTCCAGAAACTTAATGTACTGTAAAAAACGTAGCTTAAATGGATCTGCAAAAGGTCGTTTGTCAACATAGTTAGGATCATTTTTTTCTGCATCAGTCAGATCTCGCTCTCGAAATTCATTCTCTTTCCAATATTTCGAACCTAAACCAATATATAGCAACATATAATCCTTTTCTTGTCTTCGTCTTGTGTCTGACTCAGAATGGTATTCTCCTACTACATTTAGCTCAATTCTTTTCAAAGGCGAATCTGTTGGAATTTTTTCAGCAGGTTCTGAAGTTGCTGATGCTCCAGAATACATACGTTGAACGGTGTTTTAACTTCTCCATCCTAGGGTGAATATACTTCTGAAGTTTTGTTCTGCTGGTTTTTCCTGAACTACTTTCACCTGTTGTGTTGCCATTGTCTGACTAGGGAGTTTTGACAACTGAATCGGCGCTTTTTTTTGGGTACTTGTATCTGGTACATTCTGAACTCCTCTGATTTGTTTTGAATTTTGGCGTTGCTGAATGAAAGTATGAATCGTCAATTGGCGACTAATTACAGACTTGATGATGAGAGCTATTTCAGTTGTTCAATTGCTGGAGTTCATACCCAGTTTCAGCAACGCCTGAATTTTAATAAAAAAATGCCACCTGATATCAGTAAGGCAGGCCTCAATAAGAAGTAGGCTTGAGGAATAAAAAAAAACGGCAACATAGGGCTAACCAAATTCTCCTATGCTTTGATTCCAATATTAAACCTTTCCTTACTTGCCGAGATTGAAATACCAAACCGCCTCCATAGGGTAAATCCTTATGCTGTTAGGGTAGCTGAGGATAATGACATTATGATATTCCTTAATACACTAACACCTTCTTCTAAAAAAAAACTGGAGCGCTTCAGGAAACCTTTTGAACTTTTTGTCTTTTTATCATTAAAAATATTAACTTCATGATTAACTTTATTAAAGTCTATTTCAGAGATTGTTTGTCAAGTAAATATTAAGGTGTAATTCTGATGGGTGACGGCGGAAAGCAAAGTTTCTGATGAGTACAAGGAGATATTTCTACCTCACCCATCCTACGCCAGAATTTAATCTGAGGCCTGACAAACAATCTTTCAGTTTTCAATTCTGGAAATGACCAAACTTTCAAAAACCTGTCAGTGAGTTTGTCGTCGATACCAAGTTCAAAAGTATCATACCTAGTTATAAATTTATGATTCTGATAGCAGATGAGTCAACGAAGTATGAATGAATAAAGTTTTTTCCTTTATAATGCTAAGTTGATATAGCATTGAAGTAATAAAATAATTTACATGGATTTTGAACGACCATTAGGCTCAGTAATTCAAGGTTCTCTTAGTCAAGGATTAGAAGTGCGACTACATCCAGATGTATTAGTAGAAGATATGCGCGTAGGCAAATTTTTAGTTGTACAAGGGGTACGCGCTCACTTTTTCTGTATGTTAACCGATGTTTCACTGGGAACATCCAGCGAACGAATCATGATTAATCCACCCCTACCCACAGATGATTTTTTGCAAGCTGTTTTGGGTGGAGGGAGCACCTACGGCACTCTCGAACTCGCACCAATGTTAATGTTAGTGATTTATCCAGAAAAATCACAAGTATATTTTAATGGGGGCAATCGCAATGGGAATCAAAAAAAATCTCAATCTACAGCAAATTTAGCATCCTTTGAGGCTCAAACCAGTGCTGAAATTCAGTTAATGCCAGTCAAAACCATTCCTAGTCATTTTTCCCAAGTCTTTGAAGCTAGCGACAGGGATTTTAGTCTAGTTTTTGGTAGAGAAGATGATCCCACCAGGCGGAATTTTGCTGTCGGTAAACCGATTGATATGGATATACCAGTTTGTTTAGATTTAGATAGATTGGTAGAAAGAAGTAATGGAATTTTTGGCAAGTCAGGCACAGGAAAATCTTTTTTAACTCGTTTACTTTTATCTGGCATTATTCGTAAAGATGCTGCTGTAAATTTAATCTTTGATATGCACTCCGAATATGGTTGGGAGGCAATGGCAGAAGGCAAGCAAGTCAACACCGTCAAAGGTTTACGACAATTATTTCCAGATCGAGTCGAACTTTGGACCATCGATCCAGAATCTACTAAGCGCAGAGGGGTACGAGATGCACGAGAACTGTATCTTAGTTATAACCAAATTGAGGTCGAAGATATTGGATTGGTGCAACGAGAATTAAATTTGTCTGAGGCAAGTATTGATAGTGCGAATATTCTCAGAAGTGAATTTGGCAAGTCTTGGATTACAGAATTATTGTCAATGAGTAATGAAGATATCCAAATATTTTGTGATGAAAAGAGAGGTCATAAAGGTTCGATTATGTCATTGCAGAGGAAGTTACTGCGACTGGATAATCTGAAATATATGCAGACAAAAAATACTAATAATTATATTGATGAAATTATGGAATCTTTAGATGCAGGTAAGCACGTTATTATTGAATTTGGTTCCCAGTCAAATATACTTTCCTATATGTTGGCAGCTAATATGATTACTCGCAGGATTCATCATAGTTATGTGCGGAAAGCCGATAAATTTTTGAGTTCTAAAAATCCTAGCGATCGCCCCCAACCATTAGTGATTACCATTGAGGAAGCTCACCGTTTTCTTGATCCGGCGGTAGTCCGTTCAACTATTTTCGGCACGATCGCCAGGGAAATGCGAAAATATTTTGTAACTTTATTAGTAGTCGATCAACGCCCCTCTGGAATAGATGCAGAAGTCATGTCTCAAATCGGTACGAGAATTACAGCTCTCTTAAATGATGACAAGGATATTGATTCTATTTTTACCGGAGTTTCTGGCGGTCATAATTTACGCTCTGTATTGGCAAAATTGGATTCCAAGCAGCAAGCCTTAGTATTAGGTCATGGGGTGCCGATGCCGGTGGTAATTCAAACTCGTTCTTACGATCAGACTTTCTACAAAGAAATTGGAGATGTCGATTGGCGATATGTGTCCGATCAAGATTTGTTTGAAGCTGCCTCAGCAGCTCTGGATGATATTGGCTTTTAGTTCTCAGATTTATCGTAATCCAGTCAAAACTACTCTTAAGATGGTAAAATTATAAAACGCAATTTTTAGGATAAAGAGGTTTGTATGACTGAGCCAAATGCCCGTGATTTATTTAAAGCTGCCTATGAACATCTCTACACTTGGGACTCTAATTTTCCCGGCTATAGTGCTGATATTGAACTAAAACAAGGGTCAGAAGTATACAAAGGCCAAATTTCGATCAAAAAAGACTTTAGTGTGGAAGTCGCAGGTATCCCAGACGAAGAAGTCAAACAAAGCATCTATACTCAACTGCGGGATGTAGTAACTCACCGCAAACGTGCATCATTTGAAGCATCCCATGGTAAAAATAGTTTTAGTTTTGGCGATCGGGACGACACAGGTGCATTCGAAATTTTCGTCACAGGTGATGCCATGGGATCAAATTACAAAGTTAGAGGTAAAGAAATTTGTCTAGTCAGCCGAGTCATGGGTAGGATGGCTTTTGTGATTAATATTCACAAAAGCTTAGACACCGGAGAAGGTTATGTTGCCAGTCACTATAACGCCATTTTCCGTAACCCTCAAACTAATGAATTAATTAGGGAACTGGAATTCGAGGATAGTTATGAAAAAATTGGTAACTACTACATAATGATTCGCCAAGTTGTCAATTCAACAGAAAAAGGTCAAGTCACAACAACTGAATTCAACTACTCTAATATTAAACTCCTAGAGCCAGCAGTTGTTTAATACCTCCGGATTTCGACAGAAAAGCCCTCTAACCGCAGTCACTACTGCCCGCTTCACTGCTTGGATGAATCGCGATATGCAGGCTTAACCCATACTAAACTTTTGTGGTATGATACTCGTGGCTCAGTGAGCAAAATCAGGAACCCCTAGCTAAAGCGATGGTATTGGTGGCTCTCCTGGTTATTGCACAGAAAGTTAACCAAGAAAGTATCATATTGTTAACCGTTATTGAAGTTTTAAGGAGCAGAAAAAAATGACTCAAGCACTTGCACTTACCTCTGAAAACGTCGAAAATGTACTAGATGAATTACGCCCTTATCTGATGGCGGATGGTGGTAACGTGGAATTAGTAGAAATTGATGGTCCGGTAGTTAAGCTGAGACTACAGGGAGCATGTGGCTCTTGCCCCAGCTCTAGCATGACCCTCAAAATGGGTATTGAGCGCAAACTCCGGGAAGAAATTCCTGAAATTGCTGAAGTTGAAGCTGTGCTTTAGGTATATTTTTCCCACTCACATTAATGCTAGTGTGGGTGGGTAATTTATTAACTTCCCTGGTGGGAAATCCAGCATGCTCCAGAAAGGGAATCTATGGAGCAAAGGCAGCTAGGTCTCTCTTTTGTCACTCTCCGACGAGGCGATCGCTAAAAATTCACCGAGATTTGAGTATATTTGTAATTAGTTAGAACGAAAATTAGATGGCGTTCCCTTAGCGTCTTCTCCGAAGAATGGATTTCTACACAAAAGTTGTATCATATTCGGTTGAATACTGATCAATAAATCAATGGCTAAATAAGATGCTGTGCTTTTGGGTAGTGAAATACAAGTAGTGATTTTTGCAGTTTGCTTCCTGAAAGTGAAAGGGGTGTACTTATAAATATCACTACATCTACAGGACTAGGGATTTTTTTATAAGTAATTAAGTGAACATAATATTATCCCCCGTCCCCCAGAGAAAGAGGAAAGTCAGAGAATGGTGCTTTTTATTTGATGGGGGGAGAGCAAATAATAAGTTGCTTTACCCCCCCCTTTTTGAAAGGGGGGTTGGGGGATAAAACAGAGCTTGTCAGCATCAAGGTTTGTAATAACTAATTATCCTAACATGATATTCTAGGATTTAGAAATTACTAGGATTTCGGAGATGACACAAGAGGGATGTAATTGGGGCGCTAAATTGCAACTAAGAACCTAATACAAGTGCTTTA
>JAJEAQ010000500.1 GCA_022822685.1 Trichodesmium sp. jk18x7bins.61 | reverse complement strand
TTGTTCGTATTTGATACCTAATCAACGTTGTGCTTCTTGAGGATTACCTTGGAGTTGTTGGAGTATACTGCTCATAATTGGCTGCTAAAAATCAAATTTGGGCTGATTCTATCACAATTTATTTATTTTTCGGAGATGTCTTCTGTACCTAAATCATTTTTAATTACAGAGCCTGAACAAATTCTCAATTTTGATTCTGCTGCTGATGGTAATCAATATATTCTCAAAAGTATTTCCTATGACTCAGTGCATCGTTTAGATATGACAAAATTGCCGATGAAATCTAAATCACAATTAGAGCAATTTGTCAAGCGTTTGCCTATTAGCAAAGCCCAACCTTGGATTATGCAAGAGTTTATCAAGGGCAAAGAATATTGTACCCATAGTACTGTGAGAAAGGGAAAAATTAGACTGTATTGCTGTTGCGAATCATCAGAATTTAAAGTCAATTATGAGTATATTGATAATCCAAAAATTTATGAATGGGTAGAAAAATTTGTCAAGGAATTAAATATTACTGGTCAAATTTATTTTGACTTTATTCAAGCATAAAACGGTCAAGTTTTTCCGATAGAATGTAACCCCAGAACTCACTCAGCGATTACAACTTTTCACGACCATCCAGGAGTAGCAGATGCTTATCTAAAAGATAGTCAAGATGAAAATGAAGCCCCACTCATACCATTGACAAATAGTCAACCTACTTATTGGACTTATCATGAACTTTGGCGACTGACAAAAATTAGGTGTTTGGGGCAATTAAAAGCTTGGATGAAGAGAATTACTGAAGGAACAGATGGAATTTTTCAAGTGAATGACCCCCTACCATTTTTGATGGTACACCACTGGCAAATTCCTTTACTTTTATTAGGTAATCTGCAAAAAATAAAAGGATGGGTGAGAATCGACTTTAATATTGGGAAATTAGTAGAAGATAATGGCAATTAAATAGAGTAATTATTGATGATATAACCTGCATGGAGAAACAAATTTGGATTGAAATTACATTTATTGCCTTTTTGCTGTCATTTACAATAGTTGGCATTTACTCGGCAACCCAAAAACAAAACACAGCAACTGATTACTTACTTGCTAGTAGAAATGTTAATCCCTGGCTCATAGCACTATCAGCAATGGCAACTGGCCAAAGTGGATATCTATTTATTGGCGTGATTGGCTTTACCTACAAAGTTGGATTTGCTTCAATTTGGATACCTGTGGCTTGGGCAATAGGAGACTATATTGCTTGGTGGTTAGTATTTGGAAGGTTGAGGCTAGTTTCTTAGGAAAAAGATACAGATACAGTTTCCTCATTCCTAAGTCAAGAAAATCAAGTAGTAGGGCAAGAAAAAAAATATTGGCGCCCGATTACAGTAATTTCAGCCTTAATAATTATAGCTTTTCTTGGTACTTATGCCTCTGCCCAACTGGTAGCAGCAAGTAAAGGATTAAATGCTGTATTTGGCTGGAACTATGAATTAGGAATTATCATTGGGGCTGTAATTGTCGTTATCTACTGTTTTTCAGGTGGCATCCGTGCTTCTATATGGACTGATTCAGTGCAGGCAATTTTGATGATTGCTTCTTTGTGTACTTTGTGTGCAGTAGGTTTGATGGCTTGTGGTGGGTTTGAAGAACTTTGGATTAAGCTTAATAAAATAGACCTCACCCTGACAAATTGGATTCCTTCAAATCTTGCCTGGGGATTTTTCCCCTACTTTTTCGGATAGGTGGTGGCCGGGTTTGGTGTAGTTGGTCAACCGCACATATTAGTGCGAGGAATGGCCATCAATTCAGTAGATAATGTAGCTTTAGCTCGTAATGTCAAATTTGTCTGTACTCAAGTCAACTCTCTTGCTGCTTTCGGTGTGGGATTGACTGCAAGAGTTTTGTTACCAAATTTGATGACATCCAGCGCTCCAGAGCTGGCATTACCTGATCTATCTATAGAGTTATTACCTACAGTTTTAGTCGGATTGATGTTAGCGGGATTATTTTCTGCAGCTATTTCTACAGCAGACTCTCAGATACTATCTTGTTCTGCTGCACTGAGTCAAGATTTAGTTTCTACTGCTCACTCATATAGAATGACTAAGATGGCGACGTTAATTATCACTGCTATTGTATTGGCGATCGCTCTAGTAGGAGGCAATAATGTATTTGCTTTAGTGTTTTTCTCTTGGTCAGTTTTAGCTTCAGGTTTAGGACCATTATTAGTATTACGGGCTTGGCAAAAACCTGTGACTGTGCCAGTAGCGATCGCTATGATGGTCATTGGTATTGTTGTTGCCATAACCTGGAATCAAGGATTTAACTTATCCAGCGTTATTTATGAAGTGCTTCCGGGCATGGGTGCAGGTTTTATGGTATATGGGACTACTCATTTTTTGACTGACTCTGGAGGAAAAAAATAAGCTATTTACTTAACCGCAATTTGCACTGCTACCCTCTCTCTGGCAATAGTTTTCGACTTAATAAACAAATAAATTAGTTATGACATTAGGAATAGTTCCTCAAAATCAATCTCCATCCTCAGCCACAATGCCAATGTTCGGGTATTGCATCTTGTGGGTTCGAGTGTTTCTGACTTCTACTACAAACTATCAATGATATACGCAAAAGAAGTAGTGCAACCAGTCGGTGTCAGCAGCTACTATGCAGTCGTACATCCTGATAGTCTTTGGCAGTTAGGGAAATCCTTAGATAATATGTCAGAGAAAATGTCTTTCCAGGAAATGATTTCTCGGCTGCCTGAGATTGATGTAGTAGTTCCCCATATGTTCTGTTTTCCTGGTATGACAAGTTTCAGGGCATTATTTGAGGATATTCTGGGCTGGCCTGTAGTAGGTTCACCATCCCATTGTACAGCAATCGCAACCAACAAAGCTCAAACACGAAGTGTTGTCTCAGCATCTGGTGTTCGTGTGGCTCAGGCACAGCAAATACGACAAGGAGAAACTGTAACAATGCAACCCCCGTTTATCGTGAAACCAAATTCAGAAGATAACTCTTTGGGCTTGACTTTAGTATGGCATGAAGATCAGATAGCAGAAGCATTGCGGGTTTGGTTTGAACTAGACGATACATTGTTGGTTGAAGATTACATCCCAGGAAGAGAAATGCGTGTAGGTATAGTTGAGCAAGATGGTAAGTTGTGTGTACTACCGATGATAGAATATTTATTTACTCAGGAACACTCAATTAGAACTGTATATGATAAGTTAGAACTTCAATCCGATGGAACGCCGAGCCAGCAACCTGAGAAGCCAGTAGCAAAGCCCGTATGTCCAGCTAATGTTACGCCAGAGCTATTCAAAAAAACTTGCAGACGCAGCTAAACAGGCTCATGTAGCATTGGGTTGTCGTGATTATTCTTTGTACGACTTCCGGGTACATACTGATACCAATGAGCCACATTTACTTGAGGCGGGATTGTTTTGGTTTTTCGGCAAGATTAGTATGATTTCGCGGATGATCCTTGCTGATGGGCAAAGTTTGGAGGATCTGGCTTGGGAGTTGTGGCGTACAGCAGCAGGGCGGAGTCGTGTGGCTTGTGATTCACTCTTTAAGTATAGCAGTCGCCAGAGCAGTTAATTAATAGAATAGAAGTAGTATTCTATAGATAGGGAGCGCCTAATAATGGCCATACCCTATAGTTACGTTCCGCTGACGCGGAATGGAGTTCGTTCTAGAAAATTTTGATTGCTAACGAGATGCCATTGAGTATGTCTGGCGATTAGCGTCCTAACCGTCTTGGCGGTTGCTATATGTGAATATTAACGAGAAATAATTTTGGTAGTTCTACAGATGTAGTGATCAGTTAATATAAATCATTAACTCGCTTTGCTCGAAGGAATCAGCTATTTCTGGTTCTGCTGTCGGTTTTTGTTGGGTTGGGAAGCGCGCTTCACCCTACCTACAGTATTATGACTATTGTCGGAAGCAGTTAAAAGTTTATTGTTATGCTGGGAATATCCAATACACCCCAAATATATAGACCAATCACCACTTTTTTAGTTGATGCTTTGTCAGTCAGAGTATACAACCAAAAAGGAGAAATGGCGCAAGATGCTGCACATACTGCCCAAGAGTATTTACAAGATATCATTGCCAAACAGGGCAAAGCAGTTGTTGTTCTTGCAACAGGAAATTCACAAATTCAGTTTCTCAAAGCTCTGATTGCTCTGGGGGGAATAGATTGGTCTCAGGTGACTTTGTTTCATCTAGATGAATATTTGGGCATTTCTGCTGACCATTCGGCCAGTTTCCGCCGTTATCTACGGGAAAAGGTAGAAAGTTTAATCGCACCTGGCCAGTTTCATTATATTGAGGGTGATACAAATGAACCTTTGGCAGAGTGCGATCGCTACACTCAACTATTATCTGCCCAACCTATAGATTTAGTTTGTCTGGGAGTAGGAGAAAATGGACATTTAGCATTTAATGACCCCTCTGTAGCCAATTTCCATGATCGCCAAACAGTCAAATTAGTCAAGCTGGATTTAACTTGCCGTCAACAACAGGTCAATCAAGGTCATTTTCCTCATCTTAATGAAGTCCCCCAATACGCATTTACATTGACTGTTCCAGTGATTTGTTCAGCCAGAAAAATCCTCTGTCTTGCACCAGAAGAGCGTAAGGCTCCAGTTGTAAAAGATATGCTATACAATCCTATTACCACATTGTGTCCTGCTTCTATTTTGCGACAACAATCTCAGGCTACATTATTTTTGGATGCTGATTCTGCCAGCCTCATCTCCTATTCTGGCAATTAGTTTCAGGGCGTTGCACAATAGAGAAAATAGTGCGATTCGTTTCTAGCAGGAACTCCTAGCAACTAGGAATGTATGGCTAGAATCC
>JAJEAQ010000150.1 GCA_022822685.1 Trichodesmium sp. jk18x7bins.61 | reverse complement strand
TATTGGCAGAGCCTGTACACTCAAATATTTATGCGCACTACTATAGTAATTTCAAAAAGGATTTAAGTTTCCATGTAAATTCTCATCAATCCTCAATTATTGAAGGGGCTGGAAAATCTGCACCCACAAAATGCCTAGATTTTTCTGTGATTGATCAGGTTTTAAAGGTTTCAGATGAAGCAGCGATTTCTACTTGCCATCAACTGGCTAACGATGAGGGCTTACTTGTTGGTGGCAGTAGTGGCCTCAACGTTTTTGCAGCCAAACTTATTGCAAATAATTTAGATCACAAACACGTCGTAGTTACAATTCTCTGTGATAGTGGAATTAAATACCTATCCAAAATTTACAATCAAGAGTTTTTAAGTATAAATGGTGTCAACCATTTTGAAAGTAACATCTAATATTTAACAGAAGAGTGTCAAGTCTAAGATGGTATTATTGGCTGACTAGAGCGTTTTCTTGTTTTTTGTTGACATACTCTCGACGTTGTGCTGAGGCAAGCTTTGCAGGATTACGCAACCGAAATATTATGAGCGACTGCGGTTTTGAAAGAGGTGATACTTGGACTCCTGTATATATGCCTCTCACAATCGATGTATCCTTTACTTGTCAAGGGGAGCATGAGTCTTAAATTATAGAGGTGTCCGGAAGCTAGGGCTGGCTGTCATGCCAAGGTTCTCTTTGAGGATAACGCGGGAATTCCCCCCTGGGAAGTTAAAATAGTCCCTATTAAATAATAGAATTGTCTATTCTTCTGAATGCATATTGCTTGGCTTGGAAAAAAATACCCTTTTTGTGGTAATGTCACCTACTCCAGAGAAATAACCAATGCTCTATTGGATAAAGGCTATCAGGTTAGTTTCCTACACTTTGCGACTGAGGATGCAGAACCTGAAAAATGGCCGGAATGTCAAGAAGTACCTCTACCTTGTATTTACAAGTCTCAGGGCTACACCATACCCACTCTTAAATCTAGCAAAGTCCTAAGTCAGGCTCTAGAGAAACTGAAACCTGATATTGTCCACGCATCCCTCACACTTTCTCCTCTAGATTTTTTACTGCCAGAAATTTGTCAAGAATTGAATCTTCCATTAGTGGCAACTTTTCATGCCCAGTTTGATAGTAAGCCACGCAATATTAAATCTGGAACCCAATTTTTGGCCTATCAATTGTATGCTCATTTTTTGGCACATTATGACCGAGTAATTATCTTTTCTGAAATACAACGAGATTTATTGGTCAGATTAGGAATTCCTGGCCCAAAAATAGTAGTCATTCCAAATGGAGTGGATGTAGATAAATATTGTCCTGGTATCTCTAATCTCAAGAGTGAGTTAAATGCTCATCGCATATTTCTCTATTTAGGTCGTATTTCAACAGCTAAAAATGTTGAATCTCTACTTAAAGCTTGGAAACATTCCTACATGGGGAACAATAGTCGCTTAGTTATTGTAGGTGATGGGCCATTAGCTCCCTCTTTACAAATGTTCTATGAGGATGTGGAAGGTATTAGCTGGTTTGGATATGTAAGTAATGAACAACAACGGATAGAAATTTTGCGTGGTGCCGATGTATTTATTTTGCCTTCTCTGGTAGAGGGTTTGTCTTTAGCTTTATTGGAGGCCATGTCTTGTGGTTTGGCTTGTGTAGCTACAGATGCAGGCGCTGATGGTGAGGTGTTAGAGAAGGGAGCAGGTGTAATTTTGAATACTCACAATGTAACTGGCCAACTGCAAACTTTATTGCCTTTATTTAGAGATCATCCTGAGTTAACTACTCTTTTAGGGAAAAAAGCACGTCAAAGGGTTTTAGAGCGTTACACTCTGAATAGAAATATTGCCCAATTGGAAATGCTTTATGCTGAAGTTTTAAAAGAGCAACATCCACAAGTGAGTAGTTTGATTTAAAAAAAAGGAATTAACAACAATCTGATAAATTTCTACTACTAATAGGAAAATAGTATTAGTTATTTGTTTTTTGGTGAAATTAAATTTATGGTTAGTAATGATTTTTTATGGAAGCGATTATTAATAGAAAAACTATCAAATTTTTAAGATCAATGCCAATCATTTTCAGCTTGTTTGAGTACATAAGCTGATACAGCTTTAATTTCTGTTTCTGTTAAACGATCTTGATAAGCTGACATATTACTTTTACCATTCTTGACTAGATAGGCGATCGCATCAATCGAATCAAGTTTATTTTTTTTCAACGTTCCTATTTTTAAGTTTTTCCACCACCTAACAATATTACCTCCTCTAGCATGACAAGCAACACAATGAACCTGAAAAACTTCTGCACCTTTTGCTATTTCTACTGCTAATACCATTGGTGTTTTGACAATATTGATTAAGCTCAGTGCTAATAAGCAAATTATGATTAATTTTTTCATTTTTACTCTTCTAATTAAAACTTTCTCAAAAATCTATCTGTTCAAACAATTGTCGCCATTCTTTGACAGCAAATATCAGTACTACTAACTCGGCTGGGCGATCGCCAGGCAAAGATATATTAATTCGCAGTGGTGTATTATAGTCCAACTTTTTCATTACATCTAATAAAATTGTACTCTCCAACATTACTTGGAAAAGCCGAATTAAGTAAAACATCTTTTGCGTTCCATACTTTACCAGTACCAGTCGTAATTTACAAGTTGCTGGGGATGAGCTAATTTTATTAGCCTTGGAAATCCTAGAGGGTATCTATAAATAAAATATTAAGCCTTGATGTAGAGTGGGTTAGGCGGGAAGAATTCCACAATAATGATTTGATGTTGTTTTTAGATTTTTTTACAGATATCTCCTACCAATCTTAAATGTAAACGTTCTAGCTTCCCAGATTTTATCCTTTTAAATAATATAGCTGGCCATGCTCTATCTGAAAGGTCTCGCAAACTTTGTTGAGAGCGATACATAATTTGCGTAGAAGATTCAGGGTAGGTATAAATAGAAGCTAGAACTGCCTGAGAATTAATGAGAATTAAATAGAGGAATAATATTAATGTCAAAATCCAGCACAAGTTTGTCATATCTTTGTTAGTTGCTGATAATTTGATGCCAAGAGATTAAACTATTATCAGGTGAAATTTAGAGCGATAGCCCCTTTCTTTCAGACTTCACATAAAATATATAATCCAGTCAAAATCTTGCGAAAATAGTTATTTTTATCTTTCAAAGCAATAAATTATAATATGATGGGAGCATCTAGAAGCAGGAGAATAAAATCATCCTCATGAGTGAAGCTTGACATTTGCGGTTTGTCTTATATTGAAGAGAATTAAGAAAGCAACTTTACTTGATTGTTATCCATTTGATTTTTATCCTTAATTCGTTTATAGGAATTAGACTTATCCATGTCTAATTCCTTTTTAGTTTTGACTGAAAATGTGAGAAAGTCTAATAAGTTAATACTCGCTGCTCTAATTGTAGTTCTAAACGTTCTCCAAGCCCTGGTGTCATCACTTTTGTCACTAGATTATTTTGGCTAGCACAGACTCGATTTATTCAACAGTTCCCTCTGCTTTGAGCAAAGATGTTAGTAATCCTCCAAACTTAATATCACCATCTGCTGATGTAGGCAGTATAACTTGAGGTTTTAACCATGGAGCTACTTGTAAAGCACCATCATTGCCCCTAATTATTAGTCCAATTAAAGGCAAATTAAAATTGATCATAAGAGATATGACAACATCTATAGGAGCAAATTCCTTGCTTGATCTTTTTAGAATGGCTGCCATGAGGTTCATAGCATACTGTATTGCCAGTGCTTAATTCTTTGAGAATATAACCATTTTCTACTAAAGTATGGCCAACAAGTGAACCTGGAACTGCTCTAATTTCAATACTATTATCAAAAGAGTAAGTCTCACCATGCATTATCTAGCATGACTATTTGAGAGTGAGCAAATTCTTCTACTACTATTGTTGCCTCTCCCAATGCAACAATAGGAATATTCTTGTCTAGCTGTTTGAGTGTCTCTGAATGAACATTATCTTCTAGCTCTTGAGACAAAAGAATTAGATCTAGTGCGGTTCGTTTCTAGCAGGAACCTTTAGCAACTAAAGATGTATGGCTAGAGTCCAGCCCCTGTAACCCATACGGGGCGGATAACTGAGTTAAGAATGTGGGTGAAGCGGAAAAGCGAGGACCACCCGTTAAGGAAGAC
>JAJEAQ010000557.1 GCA_022822685.1 Trichodesmium sp. jk18x7bins.61 | reverse complement strand
CTCTCCCCTTCTGCATTTTCCCAATTCCCCTCGCGGCTCCTGCTCCTTCCTGCGCCTCCCTACTCCCAATTCCTAATTCCTCAATCCAGGGAATAAGTGAGGGATTAGTAAGGGATTCCTTCCCAGCTCGCTTTGCTACGCTCATGAAACGGGAATCCCTAAAGCCCCAGAGTCTATTTTCAATAAAGCCAATTTCTTGAAAGAGAATTGTCTGGGAGCAAAACTTTAAAATGCCTATTACATAAGGATTTAGAGATTTTTATTTTCGTCGAACTCATGTTATAGCGGTTTTCACAAATGTAGAATACAGAAACAGGAATAGGCACAAAATTTCCGGAGTCAAAATTGTCGTCTATGTTAATGAAAACCCCTATAATTAGGGGACAATTATTTGTGAAGAGTAACTTCAAGAATTGGACAAAAATTTTGATTTCGCGAATAGCACATCATTAAGCGATTCGCGCAGCGCTCCGAGAAGGAATCGCTCTTTATATATAGATATAGACTTCTAGAACTTATAGCTTTTTTCACTTTCGTAGACTATGTAATTTTGGCCTTCAACTGTTCAATTGCTGGAATTCATACCCAGTTTCAGCAACGCACAATTATCAATTATCAATTATCAATTGTCTCTGTATTCTACCAAGGGTGAAAACTGCTATAATATCATGTCCGGTTGAATATTAATCAATAAAGTTTCGTAGTTGGCTTAATCATTTGATATTTATCATAGCGCTTTAGCGCAACTACGAACAAATTTTGGTAGTCTTTTAATGATTGTGATATTTATCAGTACACCCCTTTCTCTGTCAGGAGCAAAACTGCAAAAATCACTACTTGTATACCACTACCCAAAATCTAGAACTTTGTTACTCAAATATGATTAACAGGATTTACGCCAAATCAATATATATAGGAATTTCAAACTATTGCACAACTCTATATATAGAATTTACTATCCCAAAATACGTAAGTCCTGATTAATCAAGTCGCTCTAAAGCTTTCCGGGCCAACATTTGTACTTGCTGATCTAAGTCATTGTCAGCTATATAGTGCAAAATGCGGTCAGTTTCAGGATTTCCTAGATATTGTCAAGCAAATATTAAGATAGCTATAGTGCTTAATTCTGGTGGGTTACGGTGGACAATTAAAATTATGGTGAGTACGAAGAGCTCTTTCCACCTCACCCACCCTACGCCAGAATTTAATCTGAGTTTTACAAACAATCTCTAAAACCCATGAAGGAGTAGAGATAACTTCTACACCTAAAAACAAGTAAAAACAACAATAAATGCCACTATCAATTAAATAATAAAACCAATAAAAAGCAAAAAAAAATATATTTGTGGAACATATAATTAGGTTGATAAAAATATTGGTAGTGGGGATATAAAGATTGATATTAAGAGAAAAAATATGAAAAAGTAATTTTAACAATATGTGAATGATTCCGATTAATAATAGGGGGATTAATACCAATATGAAATCTGATTAATTGAACAAAAAAAGAAATCAAGATGCGCTCAAACATTAACTGGTAGTAGTAAATAAGTAATGATTTTTTTCGGCTGACTTCCTGATAATGAGAGGGGTATACCAAACAAGAGCATTACATCTTGAAGACTACCCATTAATTTATTAACAATAAATATCTCAAATACTGATAATTGCGTACAACCAACAAAGGCTGCTTGACAATTATAAAGAAGTTAGAGTCAAGTGATAGAAAGATTTTGGCAATTTTCGGAGATGTTTATTATATCAGGACTTACGCCAAAGCACTATATATAGGAATTTCAAACTATTGCGAACACTATATATATAGTTTACTATCCCCAAATAGGTAAGTCCTGTATATATAACTGGATTCTATATAAGCTTTGATTTTTTTTAACTTAGAGACTGTTTGTCAAGTAAATATTAAGATAGCTAGAGTGTTGAATTCTGGTGGGTGACGGCGGATAACTAAAATTCTTTATTTAAACCCCGCCCGTAAGGGCAGGGTATTATGAGGAGATATCGACCCAATGGCCCATCATACGCCAGAATTTAATCTCAGTTTGACAAACACTCTCTTAATCCCCCCCTGGAGTCCTGATCTAAATCGTTGATTATATATGGGGTAAACAGGGGTGATGATTACTATACCATAGTAAAGTAATGCGAGGTATGGCAAAAGCTAAGAGGTGGAGGTACGACCATCTTTCTGTGAAATCAAAATTCAATCAGCAAGGTGGGGCAGGATGCGCACCTCACTACTATCAAATGCTCTAATAGAAATATTCTAGATGTTGTTCTGAGCGTCTCAAGCAGACATCAGAAAATCTAGCAATTTAGGTGCTTTGAGAGAGGGCATCTTTGCAGAATTAGCGGTAAGGGACTAGAAAAAATAACTATAGCTAGCTTCCGCTTCGATAGTATCAAGTTTTCATAATTTTTTTCCTATGTACCCAGACGAAACACAACCACAAGAGCAAAAAGAGCAATCAATAACAACTTCAGTTACTTCAAATGACTTAAATGAAATTGTTCCTTCTCCTTGGGATTTAGACTTAGATGAAGAAATTGAGACTGAGCTTAGTCCTACATCTGAAAAACCTGCTGAGTCATTAGAAGTTGCTACGACTCAAATCATAGAACCGGAGTATGTTTCATCAAATGAAGATCTTTGTGTCCCCTTGGAGAAAGTTGAAATCAACTTGACATCAGAAGTTACCGACTTCCAACAGGAACAACAAAACTTGAAAAGCGAAATAGATTCTCTACAGGAAACTAAAGCTAAGTTACAGAAAGATTTGATGGCACAAAGTGAGGTTATGGGGCGTTTAGTGTCCGAAGCTTTGACTCAGTTGGAACAGCGTAGACAAGTATTGCAAATAGAGGTAGAAAAACTCGAACGTCGCAAAGAACGTATTCAGAGGGAGATGCGAACTACTTTTGCTGGTGCTTCTCAGGATTTGGCAATTAGGATTCAGGGGTTTAAGGATTATTTGGTGGGCAGTTTGCAGGATTTGGCTGTGGCGGCTGAACAGTTGAAGTTAGCTCCACAAACTTATGAATCTCAAACACCTATTGTAGAAGATGCTCCTCAGTCTGTGAGCAATTCAGACAATCCTAAATTTGTGGAAATGGGTTTTGAGGAGCAAACTAGGCAGATTCGTCAGATTCTGGATGAGTATCGGAATATGCCGGATTATTATGGCCCACCTTGGAAATTACGACGTACATTTGAGCCAATCCATGCAGAACGAGTCTCAAATTGGTTTTTTTCTCAGGGTGGTCGTGGTGCTTTGCGTACTATGGGTAGTCGCTTGCAAAATATTTTGGTTGCTTCTGCAATTGTTTCTATACTGAAAAGATTGTATGGTCCCCGGATGCGCTCTTTGATACTTGCTAATTCTCCTGAGCGTTTGGGAGAGTGGCGTCGTGGTTTACAAGATTGTCTCGGGATTGACCGTCGTGATTTTAGCCCTGACCGAGGTGTGGCTTTGTTTGAGGATGGGGAGATTTTGGCCCTAAAGGCAGATCGATTAGTGAAGCAGGGGAAATTGCCAATTATTGTGATTGATGATACGGAAGATAAAATTAGTTTGTCTATATTACAGTTTTCTCTTTGGTTGGCCTTTGCTCCTGAACCTAAATCTCAAAATTCTATTGATAGATTTTGACATACTCCTGACGTTGCGCTTAAATGTAATTCTGCTTTCGGTGTCTATTCTGATCATTTTTATTTACATTCTGGGCATTTCATAGCGATCGCTTGATACTATCTATTTATCTATTACACCTGAACAAATTCATAGCCTAATTCAGCAACGCCCAAAAAACTAATTTATAGCAATTATGAATCTAGGAGCAATGATTCAGCTATCCTAAATCTCTAGCTCCTATTAATATGCTTTTTTGAAGGAATAAGTATTATGATCGGCTGGTTAGTTCTGAATGGGGTAATATTAATTGTTTCCTATCTATTGGGTGCTACTCCTAGTGGCTATTGGATAGGCTCCCGGTTTTATGGTCTCGACATTCGTGAAGCAGGATCAGGCTCCACAGGTGCGACTAATGTATTAAGAACTTTGGGAAAGTTGCCTGCTTTTGCTGTCTTAGTTATTGATATTGCCAAGGGGGCATTGGCGATCGCTTTGGTTCGTTATATTTACTCTCTTGTATTTGCTCAAAATTTAACTATTGCTGCTGGAATACCTGATCTTGGTATTGCGAAGGAATGGATGGTTACTTTGGCAGGATTAATGGCTGTGATAGGTCATACTAAATCTGTTTGGATTGGTTTTAAGGGGGGCAAGTCTGTTGCTTCTACCTTGGGTATTTTATTAGTAATGTCTTGGGTTGTCGGTTTAGGAACACTTTCTGTATTTATTGTTCTTCTGGCTACTTCCCGCATTGTTTCCTTGAGTTCTATTATTGGTGCTGTTGCCGTTTCTGGGTTGATGTTTCTGACAGTTCAACCACTTCCATACAAAATATTTGCTATTGCTGCTGGTATATATGTGATTTGGTGTCATCGCAGCAATATTCAACGACTGTTAGCTGGCCAAGAACCTCGGATTGGGCAAAAGTTATCAACAGAAGCTTAATAAATCCCAATAATTGCAATTATAGAGGTGCAAACTCTAGGTTTGCACCTCTATACTTATCTAGGGCTAGGTGAAAAAGTCTACACAGCAAATCTAGAGGCCACACAGCTTTAACTCATACCAATTATCAAAACGTAAATAAAATTACGCTATAACTTACTACCCATACTTTTCTTTTGATGTCGCTCCGCGTTTGGCGTTGGTAAATCAAGAGATGAAACTTGAGCAGGCCATCCCCTGATGCTCGCTCCAAATACTTAAGCAGATTGGATAAGGGGTGTCACCCTCACAAGACAGTCATCTTTCAACTCCCTTCGGAATAGCTTGAGGGAACAGGTAAGAAGCAAAAGTACTGTTAGAAGAGGCTCCCTTGTCCCCCCACTATATTTTTTAAATTAGAGCTGATTTATCAAGTAAATATTAAGAAGCTGAGTGCCTTGTCAGACAAAGGTTTTAGGATTTATAGGTGAGTAGAGCCTAAATTTATGAAAGCTTTGTCAGTTCTGGGTTTCAGCTCAGTTTATGAATCAGCTATTAGTGGTGTGCCTTTTTGCGCTTCGCAGAGCTGCCGCTAAATGTGCTTCGCAAACATGAAAGGTAGTGGGTTAAATCCCCCACCATAGGCCGTCCCTCTTGCCAGCATGCCTTTTTGCCGGCATGCCTTTAAATTACCAACCCCAAAGAGGAGTAGGGAGAAATCCGGTTTTCCCCTGATCTCCAAATTTCAGTAATTTTCTATAAATTAAGCTACAGATTCATGATGAACTGTTATGCTCTCTTCTTGTAAACAAAAATGTTGTACTATCGGAGTAAAGCCTAAGAAGCGTCGCACTCTTTTAGCAAATTCTTCTGGGTTTCTACTCACATAAAAACTAGTGCAGCGAGCAGGGCGATCGCTTAACCTGCCCAAACGTTGAAGTTCCTGAGCAGCAGCACTAACAACAGCTATAGCAGGATCTACTATTTGTACAGAAGTGCCTAAAATTTTTCTAAACAAATGAATTAAATGGGGATAGTGAGTACAACCTAATATTAGAGTATCTATATCTTGTCTGATTAGGGGTTCAAGATATTGTCGCACTACTTCAAAAGTATAGATATCATCAATGTTACCATATTCAATTAATGGCACCAAAGCAGGAGCTGCTAATTGAAATACTAAAACAGAAGGGTCTATTTTATGAATTGTATTAAGATAAGCATTGCTATTGACTGTATGTAAAGTAGCGATCACACCTATTCTCTTACTACCTCCGTTGATCACAGTATTTGCACTAGGCTCAATCATACCAATAATGGGGAAGTTGTATTCAAATGCTACTCTATCTATCATTGCTGCAGTGGCAGTATTGCAAGCAACAATCGCCATTTTCACCACCTGTTTTTCCATCCAGGTTAGTACTTGATGCACAAATTGTACTATCTCTGCCTGAGATTTTGTACCATAGGGAAGTCTGGCTGTATCAGCAAAGTAGACAAAAGTTTCTCCAGGAAGTTGTTGATATAATTCTTTTAAAACACCAATTCCACCGACACCACTATCAAATATCCCAATAGGAGCTGATTGCGGTTGTCTAGGTTGATTTGTTTGCAGAAGGTAAGGGCTAATACATTTATACCTTTTGAGCTGATAAAAAATATTTTTCATCGTTACAATAGAATTCACCTCAAGTAATTTGGCAAGCTTGCCAGCCCATAATTGAAATTAGAGATAAAAGCACTCATGCAGTTTTAACTGCTTTGATAGCACAAATATTGGCGTTGCTGAATGGTAATGATTTTTATATTAACTATCAACGGAAAAAATATATTTTCCGATTTACCCTCAGCTACTGACTATTACATTTCAGCAGCGCCAAAATATTTCTACAAAAGTCATCACCTAATACCATTTCTTGGCCAAGCTGCACTCTCTATTAAATAGACATGATAGAAGACTCTAGGCCATTACTGAACTACACTCAGAGGTATTGAGAAATGAGTCGCTCCTTCAAAGTCAACATTACCGAAACAATCAGGGAACTGAAGTTAATGTGGGTTGAAAAATAGCCAGAAATA
>JAJEAQ010000665.1 GCA_022822685.1 Trichodesmium sp. jk18x7bins.61 | reverse complement strand
GTAGCCGGTGAGAATACCCCATTTAACGGAGATGTCATATATTGGGCTAAACGGGAATCTAAACTCTACGATGGAATGACTGCGAAAGTCTTGAAGAAACAGGACTATACATGTGAGGCTTGTGGACTACGGTTCATGCCTGGTAACAAAGTAGAACTACACCACAGGGATGGCTCCCATAATAACTGGAAGCCAGGGAACCTTGAGGCACTCCACAGCCACTGTCATCATTATGAACACATGAGCAGAGTGAGAACTAAGACTAACTAGGAGCCGGATGAGATGAAAGTCTCACAGGGGGTTCTGAAGTAGAGGCGCCTCAAATAATATTGAGCGTCGACTATAACTGACATTTACAAGAATCGGAAAGAAGGATAATTAAATGCCAATATCCAAATCTTCTTTCTATTTTTACCTGATCTTTACAAAAGCTTGAGTGTCATCATTATATCAACTGAAATTGTAGTAAAAGTTAGTCTTTTGAGATTAAATGAAAATCGGACTCAAGCTGTAATCACAACCATGGCTTTAAGAGACTGTTTGTCAAGTAAATATTAAGATAGCTAGAGTGTTGAATTCTGGTGGATTACGGCGGACAAATAAAATTTCAACCCCGCCCGTAGGGGCGAGGTCTTATATGAGGAGATCTCGACCCCTAACCCATCCTACGCAAGAATTTAATCTCAGTTTGACAAACAGTCTCTAATATCAAGAAATGATAATTTTTTAATAATTTCATATAGCAATCATAAATTGCTTGGGGTCAATTCCTGAATAATTAAGACTATTACCAAAATTGTTTAAAGTCTTGCTCCTGACTGCTTTGATTCCTTAATATTTAAAATTATTGAGTTAAATATATATTATTCTTTAATAATAGCATTTTTCAATGATTTGTGAACATTCAAAGTACTGAAAGTGCTACTCGAAAATATTTTTTTGACATTCAAAATATAAATGAACTGTTGAGTTTATTTACGGGAAATGGAAGTTTAAATCGCCTGTGTTTCAATCCAGGAATGAAAAAGTAAGCTAAACGATTTTAGTAGTTCTGGAATCTAAACTTTATTGTCAAGCTGAGAGGTTTTAATTTACTCTGAGCAACAAATATTAGTTCATCCAAATCAAGACTTAACTGCCATAGTAGCATTTATGTGTGAATCAGTTCATAAGCTAACTAACATGGGAATCGATGATGCTAAACAATTATATTTTCAAGCCGAAAAAGGCATTGGTAAGTTTGATAAGCGAGAAGATATACAAAAACAATAACCATCATCAAGTTATACCAACTTGATAAATTTTTGTTGTAAATGAGCGCCCATAACTCTTTCTCAGAAAGGTTTGGTTATTGTAGGGATTCTTCAAAATTATATTATACATTCACAAGCAGCAGAATCTATATAATAGCAATTTAAGAGATTGTTTGTAAAACCCAGATTAAATTCTTGCGTAGGATGGGTGAGGTAGAAATATCTCCTCATTTCAACCCCGCCAGGGCGGGCGGGGTTGAAATTTTATTTGTCCGCCGTAACCCATCAGAATTAACAACTATAGCTACCTTAATATTTAGTTGACAAACAGCCTCTAACGGGATTTTATCTGGCTGGAATTCTCGCTTAATTAACTTTATTCGTAAGAAAAATAGTATCAGACTACCTCCTAATCATACTGCTAATATGTAATGTAAAAAAATTATTATTCTGGTTACAGAGGGAAGCGTTCGCGAAACTGATTTATAGTCTAGAGAGTTAGTTCAGATCAGATTTCACTCTAGTCAGAAAATAGTCATGTCTGTCAACTCCCATTCCTAAATTTATGACTGCTGATAGACGAAATCCTTTATCTACTTGTCGCGTATAAATTAACTCCAAATAATGTTCATATTTGGGAATAATTTATTCTATTCTATCACTGCTATGAGCATCTACTACTCCTACTTCAAGCCTATTCCTGGTTGATGAAGTACAGTAGTAATAGCTTATAAAATAGTTTTTGAAGTGTTTAGTATTCACGAAATTATGAACTACTAAAATTAATGGACTACATTTATATAGAAAAGGCTGTATATTAATTATTTTGGATAGGTTGTATGAGCGATCGCTACTAAAATTTTCTGATATTTTCTGGGGGATTATACATATAAATAATCACATAAATAGGCAAAATATATTCCTTTTCACTAGCAACAAATTCTTTAACTTGGTGTTCAATAAATCTTTAGTCATTGTTGGCCCCTACTATCTCAGGTAAAACTAAATCTGCGGGAAAACCTACAGGCTTCTTTCTGTTAGAGTCGACGCCCGATATTATTCGGGGCGCCTCGACTTCAGAACCCCCTGTGAGACTTTCACCTCATCCGGCTCCCAGTTAGTCTAGGATTTCTCCTTACTCATGTGTTCATAATGATGACATTGGCTGTGGAGTGCCTCAAGGTTCCCTGGCTTCCAGTTGTTATGGTTGCCATCCTTATGGTGTAGTTCTACCTTATTTCCAGGCATGAACCGTAGTCCACAGGCCTCACATGTATAGTCTTGTTTTTTCAAAACTTTCGCGGTTGCTCCATCGTAGAATTTTGATTCCCGTTTAGCCCAATATATAAAGTCTCCGTTGAATGGGGTATTCTCATTGGCTACCATGACATGTTTGTTGACTTGCCACTTCACTGTTGGGAACGCCTTATTAACTAGCGCTTTTGAGCTGTAACGGTTATTCTTTTTCTCTCTGTTGAAAACCACAAAGGTTCTATAAGCCATTCCCCATAGGTTGTGTTTGCTCATGTCACAGTACTGGTGGTACTTACGCCTACCTCTTACTACTGGGAACTTTTGTGCTTTGACTTGAGAACCATAATTAGAGTTGTTGACGATAGATTTAACCTTACTTCTAAAGGATTGATAGTTATCTCTTGATGGAACACAAATGAATTTCCCATTGGGTTTTACTTTGAAATTCCAGCCAAGAAAGTCGAATCCATCTGTCGAAGCGCAAACCTTAGTTTTCTCTTTCTTAATCTTTAGTTTCCGTGTTGCTAGGAAGTTAACAATTTTGTCGAGTATCTCTTCTGCATTATCTTCAGGCTTAAGGAACACCACCAGATCATCTGCAGATCTTACACTAGGGTGTATTTCCTCAATACCG
>JAJEAQ010000350.1 GCA_022822685.1 Trichodesmium sp. jk18x7bins.61 | reverse complement strand
CTGCTACTGGATTATGGAACTTCTACCTGATGGCAGCATAAATAATTAAATCACTAACCTAGTAGTGAGTTTTCGTTTTCCTTTTTTTCTCTAACCTAAATTATTTCCCAACAACTCTATTGTATATTTAATACTTCTGTGTCGTTTTTAGCTAGATGGCGTTGGCGAAGCCAAGCGGCAGCTACATCGCTACCTTCAACACAAATTAAAATACCAACTCGGGTAGGCAGATGAGTCTTTATAGCAAATCCGGTTATGACGCATGTACTTTTTCCAAATTTTCTATAACCGTGCATCTCTGTTGCCTCTTGCCTTTCCCTCTTAACAAAGACCTCGCCCTGAAGGGCGGGGTTTAAATAAAGCTCCTATCGCGCGCCAGATTCAGTATTATAGCAGTTTGCTCTGGCGTATTTACACATTGTTTTTTGTAGGACTTTTCTAGACTGCACCCAGAGCTATAAGTTGTAACAACTCGATTGCGAACCGCTATATTTATAGCAACCGCCAATACGGTTAGGACGCTAATCGCAATACATATTCAATGGCATCTCGTAAGCAATCAAAATTTTCTAGATAGAACTCCGTTCCGCGTCAGCGGAACGTAACTATAGGGTTTGACCATGATTAGGCGATTCCGAGACGGCGAGCTTTGCTACGCACATGAAACGCGAATCCCTATCTATAAAATACTATTTCTATTCTATTAACTAACTGCTCTGGCGACTGCTATACCAACGCCCTATGGTTGCAAACAAACCAATATGCAAAAAGGGAAGTGAGTTTTAAAACTCACTTCCCTTTTCATCTAAGTTAATTAGTTTTATATGGCGGGAGGCGGATTTGAACCACCGGCCTTCGGGTTATGCTTACCACTACAGCTTTCACTGCCTTAACTCTTAAAGTTAGTTTGTGGTCTGGACTGTCCCTTTACCCTCAGCTTCTATAAACTCATAACTGCTAGGGTACTTGCCTAACCAGTCTCTACACCTTCTCCTTAAATTTGGAGCTTGGCTCGGGATTACCCCGCTAACGGCTTCCCCGAATTTGACAAGTAATCACATACAAGTTTCCTTGTATGCCGCCCTTTACAAGATACAAACCTAAGCCTGACGACTAGCGGTATGGATTAGTGATTAATCTACTTTAACCTTAATCTTGTAACTTGAGCCCGACGAGCTACCAGACTGCTCTATCCCGCGTCACTAACTCTTATTATAAACATACTGCAATTAAAATTGCAACCCTTTCGTCAAATATTTTCCAAATTTTTTTGATTATTGTCCAAAGTCCTAAATCATAGACATTTCCCCGACTACTTCCAAACGCTTGACATCACTGAGGAAGATATATTTTTCTGCCCAAGTTTCAGCAATAGTTGGAGTTATCCAGCCCATCTGAGTTAATAAGTGAATAGCTACTGCATATTTGGCTCGTTTAGCACCATCATTAACTTTAATGGCCAAACCCAGGCCTTCCCTAACCCTACCAATACATTGAACTCCTTCAGCTCCTGACTTACTAACAAGTTCCCCTTCTGTTAGGCGCATTAACTCTGTATCAAAATGTCCATCTCCTCCAACCATTACCGGATTATAAGTCATTGCCCTGACAATTCGTTCTAGGTCTAAACTATTACCTGAAGCTAGTTTTGCGTACAAAGTTGCCATTTGGCCTAGTTGTAATAGATAAGTTGGAGCCCCACAATCATCACATGCTCCGATAAATTCTTCTGCAGGCATTGCCAGTAATTCAGCTACTTTGCTAATAATCAAGTTTTGGACTGGGTGCTTCTTTTGTAGGTAAGTTTCCATAGACCAATTTCTTTGCTGACAAACAGCTAACATGCCTGCATGCTTACCAGAACAGTTATGTTGTAAAGGACTATTTTTTTCAGTGGGAATTGGGCATTGTAGCATTGATGGGTCAACATCAGAACGCCATAATATGTTAAATACCTGTCTTGCTTGCTCTATTGTGCCTTTATGGGAGCTACATATAACAGCTAAGTCGATATCTGTTAAGTCATAGCGTTCTAGGGTTCCTGTGGTAGTAACTGCTAAGGCTTGAAATGGTTTGAGAGCTGAACGGACAAATGTGGCAGTATCAGCATTTCCGGCCACAGATAGAACTCGGCCTTTGTGATCGCAAACTGTGGCTTGAACTTGATGAGTTGATTCAACAATACCTTCTCTGAGTAATCTAACTTCTAGTTGTGAGGTTTGTGTTCTTTTTGCCCTTGTCATTTTTGTTTATTATACAAACTGTTTTGAACCAGCCTTACTAATGTCTGATATTTTTTATAACACTATTGGTGGTTTGATGTTTTCTCTATGAGGAGTCATAATTAACTTGCTGCACTTGCTTGAGGCTGTTGACGACACGAAAGCTTGATACGAATGGGCGGCATTCTCAAGTATAGGAAGAGGTAAGAATAAATCAGGGTAAAAGTAAGGTCATAAGACATAAATCTTCCCTTCCTACTTTCTCGTAAATTTTGGCTGTAACTCCGCTACGCCTCTTCCAAGTTATACCAATTACTAAAAACTTTGATGTACGAGTATTTTTTTTATTTCCCAATACTATATATAGTCGCCAATCCCCGATCTTTGGTGATTTGGTGATTTTACCGCTTATTCTTTGCCCCTAGCAAGCATAGCATTTTTTTTGATAATTGGTATTAGTGCAAAGTAATGTATTTTTTTGGTGACAATCCCCTTTTACATTTATTTTCTTCCTTCTTTATTTATGAATCTCATTCTCTAAGGAATACTGATAGTACTTGATTTTTTACTACTAACAGTATACTTTTTTATAGCTTGTTTCCTATAAACTTATACAAAGAACCAAATAATACTGCCAATAGTGATGATTAAAAACAAACTATAAAAAGTTCGGGGTAGTCTTTGTAGGAGCGGTTTAACTTGATAGTTAGCTATTAATCTATCTTTTGTTATTTCCTCTGGTGTTTTTAGCCATGTTTGTCCATCATACCAACCAGACTCCTCATAACAAACTCTGGTACTAGCAAGACGCGATCGCACATAATTCCAACCTAGATAAAGTTGCAACAATACTTAAATTAAGATTAAGCTTTCTCCTGCTGCTCCACTTAGTAAGAACTGCGCTAGATTTTTTTCTGGAGGAAAACTTGCTGCAGCAACTGGGCCTGATATTAACCAACTCCAGCTCCAAACCAAGACCAATTTCCTTGATATACTCACTCCGTGGCGCTAACGCGACAACGCGGGATTCTTCTTTCAGGGAGCCGACAGGCTCAAAGATGTAATTTTGATATCTGGCCCTTGAGAATTCCCTGGGCAATGGAGTGTTCTCTATTTGATAATCTGTTTTGAAGTTAAGATAATCTATGTTCAGATTTTCTAAAAAACTTTCGGCACCTCGCCACATGAAACGGCACTTCTACATTCATGTGGGGAAGCTAAACTCACCATCACTGGTGACAGCATAATAAATCAATCCTAGCTCAATACAAGCATAAATTGTTCTCGGTAGGCTGTATTTCTACTAATGGCACAGATTCATCTTCTATATTGAAACAGATATACCACCCATCTGCTTCACATATAACTGTGAGG
>JAJEAQ010000703.1 GCA_022822685.1 Trichodesmium sp. jk18x7bins.61 | reverse complement strand
GTTGACTTTTCCAAGTTGCTAATGCTTTCTGAGCAGACTCATAAGCAGGTGTTCCATTAGGTACTAACTCACCAGCCAAAATAGCCTCACTGAAATTATTATTCTTTGCTCGTACCTGAGCTATACTAAAAATAGTATTACTCCATTGAGTAATAAGTCTTTGAGCTTCCTCATACTTAGGCTGACCAGAAGCAATTTTACGGGCCTCGTTAATTGCTTCAATATAAGAAGAAGCTTGTCCTGGTTTAATCTTTTCCTGTGCAGCTTTCAATAATGCTTGACTAAACCCTTCATTAGCTTTTTTCTGTTTAGCTACCTGTGGTTCCCATTCCGCGATCGCCAACTGTGCTTCTTGATAAATTGCTCGAACATTTCGAGGTACTAATCTAGCTGCCTTAACTGCACTATCATAATCTCCTTTCAATGCTCGCCCACTAGCTATATCAAGAATAGTCAAACTCCAACGCTCTATTTGATTTTGTGCCTCCGGATATAGCGGATCGCTCTGAGGAACTTGAGAAGTTGTAATGATTGCCTGACTGAAACTAGAAGCAGAAACTGAATCAAGTGAAGTTAGAGCTTCAGATAAAATTAGTTGATTTGGCGATCGTTGACTTTCTTCTTGGTTTTGGCTATCTACCTTTGTACTAGAAGTTTTTTCTCTAGATTCATCTTCAGAAGAAGATACTATAGGTGATGGTGATAAAGTTACTTCTGAAGAGGTATCTTCCTCTATTTCCCTACTAGATGAAATTACTGTATCTACTACTTTTTTTCCTAAAAATATAGATTTATTTGTTAAAAACACACCAAATAGTAGTAGTATAGAAGCGATACCACTTCCTATAATTAATTTTTGCAAAAAGTATTTATCCGACTTGATGTTTTGGGAAATATTTTCAGACATTTCTAATTTGTGTAGATTATTTTCGCTATTTACTTGAAATTCAAAAGTATTATTACTTTTATGTCCGTTCATCATATCTGTATTAGTAGTTTGTACCCTTAAAGGAGTTTTGAATAATTTTGAAACTTGTTGTTTTGTTTTTTGAGAATTAACTAATGATTCAAAAGTTGGTGTAACTTTTGAATCATTATAGTTATAACCAACATGAATTTTCTGAGGTAAAATTACCTGATTAAATTTTCCAGGAGGACTTACCACCATCAGGGGGTTTTGCTGAGGTCGCAAATTTTCAACACATAATTGTGGCAAACGATTACTTAAGAAAGTATAAAAACTTTTTAGTGTTGTACATTTTCCAGAACTCAATCCTTCCAAAATAGCTGCTGTAAACAATCCCAAACGCAATGCTGAAGCTTCAGAAGATAACTGGTTTGGACTACATGAGAGTAGTAGAGGTATTTCCAACTCCTTAGCTACCTCCAGTGCTTGATCACCTACTTGATTGTCCATCCCTACAAAACGATTGTGGTTGATATCTAGCAAAACCAAAACTTCTTCTACGGCAGATTTTTTCAAATATTCCAGTAGCTTCCTAACTGGTATTCCAGTAGTTTCAGGATCTAAAGGATTAGCATCAATGGGCATAAGGTAGTCCTGTTGATGATAACTAAGACCATAACCACTGAAAAACACCACAGAAAATTCTTTGCTTGCAATTTGTTTTCACAAAAGTCTTCTATAAGGTCTAGTATATTCTCTCTACTAGGATAAGTTGGCTGCTGAAATATGAGTGATGAGGTATGATCGCTTAATAATAAAGATTGCTCTGTAGAAAAATTTGTTTCGTTTACAAGAAACTGATGTAGCACCTCCGCATCCCTTTGAGCATAACTAAGAGGTTCAAGAAAATCGTACTGATTTATACCAATAGCAATGCAAGTATACTTTTCCATCCACCAACAATCCTTAATACCTAATATATTAGCTGTACCCAAGATAACATTTTCCGGCCATTATTATCTATATGTGGGAATCTAATTAGCTTGAGTTTTTCTGGAGTCCAAACTATGACATCTCATGTTCTTAGGCCTAGTGTTCTAATGCTCAAGCTAAAAATGTTAGTTGTCAGGCAAAAGCTGATCGCTGGAGAAACTATACTTCATTTTATTAGAGATTGTTTGTCAAGCCCAGATTAAATTCTTGCGTAGGGTGGGTGAGGTCGAAATATCTCCTCGGACTCATCATAATTTTAGTTGTCCGCCTTAACCCACCATAATTAAACACTATCGAAGATTATAGGTGGGGACTGCGCTAGACGTTTTTTCAACCATCCTTAGAAGGATACCTCATCCATCTACATAATAGGTGAGGAACTCTAAACATCTAATTTTGCCCTCAAACAAGAATCATACATAATCCTCTCGTGTAAAGTTTTTCATTACTTACCCCAAATTATACAAAGATTTCCTTGCTCAAAGCACCTCAATAAGGAAGATAGACAGAGCCAGAGAAATACTGGACAGTTCCTACTGTTCCTTACATAAAATCTCTTGCTGTAGACAATGCCACCACAAAGTCATACCAAATCTGGTTATTATAGGGTAGTTATCGTCGGGTCAGGTGGCCGACAAGAGTCGGAGCTTTCATGTAGCTTTAGCTAAAACGCTGAGGCTGTCGCCGACAGGCTCAACGAGAATCACTTCTTTCCCCTCCCCTTTGAACGGAAGGTGACAGTTTCCCATCATTCCGCT
>JAJEAQ010000412.1 GCA_022822685.1 Trichodesmium sp. jk18x7bins.61 | reverse complement strand
GGAATGTGATAGTGAATACTATCTCAGATAAATTCTTCACTATCTACCTTGCGATCGCTAAAATAGTCTCATATATTGTCTCGAAATGACTTGATAAATAATCTTTAAATCTACAATATACTTGTTCTTAATATAGTGCAGTCTGAAAAAGTTTATAATTAACTGTGAATGTTATAGAAAAACAGCAAAAAGCAACAGAATATTTTGTCATGGGGAAATGTGACCTAGCGATCGCTCTTTGTGATGAAATTATCGAAGCCAACCCTGGTTTTATTCCTGCTTACAAGACTATGGGAAATGCTTTAGAAATTTTAGGTAATTTAGAAGCTGCCATGAGTTGGTATACTAAAGCATTAGAAATCGAGCCAAATTTGGCAGATGTCTACAAAATGATTGGTAATTTATACTTCCGAAAAAAAGATTGGGGTGAGGCGATCGCTCATTATCAGAAAGCTATACAATTACAACCAAGTATAACAGAAATATATGAAAAATTAGGAGATGCTTTTAAACAACGTCATCACAAAGACTTAGCAGAAGTTATAAATAATTATCGCCTAGGGATAGAAAATAACTATGTTGATGAAGGCAATTATCATAAATTATTAGAAATCCAACCTTATCATCCAGAAATATGTCGGCGCTTGGCAAATACTTTATTCAAGAAAAATCAACTAGGTTCAGCAATTATTTTTTATCAAATTGCCTTAATCAGTGACCCTGAAAATTCAGAAATTCATTTTAATTTAGGCAAAATATTGACAGAGCAAGGTTTTATTCAACAGGCGATCGCTGAATATAAATTAGCTTTGGAAATAGAGAAAGATAATCCAGAAATTCATCTACAGCTTGGAATGGCTTGGGCAAAAAAAGAAAAATGGTCTGAAGTGATCGACTCTTATCGCCACACTATTGAAATTAATCCTAACTCAGATTTAGCTTATAACTATTTAGGGCAAGCTTTAACAAAAGTAGGGGAGTTGGAAGAAGCAATTTATGTATTTAACCAAGCCATTAATCTCAACCCCACTTCACATTTATTTCATAAAAATTTAGGTGATGCTTTAGCAAAACAAGGAAAAATTAATGAAGCAAGTGCAGCTTATAGTCGTGCTATTGAATTAAATAGTTTGTAGTTTGGCTTGAGCAATATATTCAAGGAGTGATAAGAATTTACAGGGATTGAGTGGGGTTTGGTTATGCAGTTTCACGGAAGTTAAAAGTCAGATTGTATGGGCTGAAAACTTTAACGCTACAGTAATTTCAGACGATTATTTTACATAAAAGTCTGAAACTATCTATGACTTCTGGAAAGTGAAATGGTATTGAGGGTTAGAGGTTAGGGAAAATTTTAGCCTAGGAGTATTAAGAAGTGTCAAAGTATTAAATAGGTAAGCAAAATTAATTGTATGTTTGAGAATTTATAAAAATCAGAAGAAATAAACAGCAAATTAATCAGACGAGAGTGTTTCGCACCGCGATCGCTGAAGAAGTAACAAAAGTCTCGTTAACAAAGAATTGAATATAACAGTTCTCATATTGGTGAGGTACAAAGATTTCTGATTTTGGGATGTTGGGAATTGAGAGTTGGGAGTCGGAGTTAAATAAAAGTGTACCTCATGAGTTCGAGAAACGTTATATTCTGATTAATTTTGGTTCAAAATATACAATTAATTTTGCGTAGGTACTTACTATAGAAAGCTGATTCTGTTGCTGTAAGCCCTGAAAATTATATTTTTTGCGGGGGGAGAGCGGGCAGGATGTCTACTCAACAATTGGGATAATTATTTCTTGGAAACCCCTACCCCTAATTTTATCTACTCTTCCCATTATCTCTAATCTCACGGTAATACTTTTGTGAAGTCTGCATCCAAGCTTTTACTTGAGATTCTAGCCATTTTTTCTCATCATTTAACCGATTAATTTCGATTTCTAGAGCAGATTTTTTTTTCTCAAGATTATTCACCCAAGAAATATATTCATCAACTTCAGATTCTAGAGCAGATTTTTTTTTCTCAAGATTATTCATCCAAGGAATATATTCATCAACTTCAGACTTGAGGCGAGAATTGACTTGCAATATTTCCTTGATTCTCGTACCTAACTCCTGCACAGAAATACTTAATTTTCCAGACTTTCCTCGCCAACTTTCCAGCAACTGACATAACTTCAAAACTTCACCCAAATTTCCCTTTTTCAGATGATGATAAATTCGATAATAACTAACCCATTTTACAGTTCGGGATAAAGTCTCTATTTCCCAATCATTTAATTCTGATGCTGATAAATTTAAACTATCAATCAAGCTGCTACAGATTTGTAAATGTTCCTGAAGCTGATAAAAATCATCAAAACTGTGAGTTTTATTTCCTTGATGCCATCGATAGTATCCTAATATTTCTTTGACAAAATATAAGTCAGCTACTAAACAAATTCTCAACCATAGCTCTAAATCCGCAGCATAATCATAATTGCAATTAAACTTCCCACCAACTTTCTCTAAAGATTTTCGTCTCATTAACACAAATGGGCAACAAATAGGATTAGCTTCTCCCAAATTATTCTTTACCCACTCCTCACCATTTACTAATTTATCTTCACTATAATTTGCCCAATTCCAATTTAGATGATGATTATCAGTATCAATTACCATAATAGAGGAAGTAACTAAACCTACATTTGAGTATTTATCCAGAATTTTTACCTTTTCCTCTAAGTTTTTTGGCAACATCATGTCATCCTGAGCAAAAATTGTAATATATTCACCAGCAGCATATTCTAAACATCGATTCCAATTGGTAAATATTCCTAAGTTTTTTGAATTTCTCAAGTATCTAATTCTACTATCTTGCTCCTGATAACTCTTAATAACTACTGGAGTATTATCAGTAGAGCAATCATCAGAAATAATTAACTCAAAATCTGTAAATGTTTGTTGAAGAATACTATCTATTGCTTGATTGAGAAATTCTCCAGAATTATAAGTAGGTAAACAAACAGTAACTTTAGGAACATGATTGATTAGCATTGAATTTAATTGTAATGTATCTACACAGACATCATCAGCCTATACTGAAATCTAAATACCTATCCTCAAAGCAAGAAGATAAGATTTATATATTATTATTTGACTTTTATTTCTATTTGATCTGCTTCATTTTTTTTCTTAAGTTATTTTTGACTCATAAATTTAGGTCTGTGTATGCCCAATTATTGTTAGTAAATCAAATTCCGGGGCATCACAATAAACTGATGTAATAGAGAGGTAGACTCCTTCCTCAATTCAGGTAGGCAATTTTTCTGATCTAAAGAAATAAAAAATTGCGATGTTAATAGATAAAGAGATGAAACTTTAACAGAATTGAACCCAAATACTTAAGAATTGTGGGTAATGCCTTTTCGTTAAGTAGTACAACTAACTACCTGTTTTCCCAGGGCCTACGATCTTATTTTGAAGTACTTACAAGGCAAGGATGTCATGCCAAGCGAGTATTTATACTGAGCGAAAACTACAAAGTTAAATACCAAAGACTTCCATAATTTAGATGGGTTTGCCCTGCCTATTTCCTCTCTTTCAAAGGAGGACCAGAGGGGATAAATTTAGATACCACTTGACACAGAACTAATATCAGAATTATTTCTGCTACAAGATAATTATTTTTTAAGTTACCAAAACCAAAACTGTTCCTGTATTTTCATGGAATCTACAGAAATAAAAAATCAACCTCATAATTATAGATAACATAGTAAAAATATGCGTATTCCTAAGATAGCTCTATTCATTCTTGCTGCTCTCACCACTCAAAATTTAAGTGCTGAGGCAAATGTAACTCCTAATGTTAACTCTGACTCTCAGACAACTGCACCAGAAACTAGCAATTTTTCTGACTCTATTTATATTAGTAGTCTACCCTCTGTTCAATCGATGAGTCATCCAGAAATGCTGGTTAGTCAGGCTCCTGAAAAACCTATGACTACTTTATCTACTTCAAATATAGATCAAATACGAGGAGTTTTAAATGATAGTTGGTTAGGGAAGATTGTGGCATTTACTGCTACAAATAGTCCTCAATTTCGTCAGGTTGCCTATGAAGTTGCTTCACAAACAGATGCAGAATCTGAAGCTAGTCTAAATCTTAGTCCTACCTTAACTTTATTGAATACTTTATTATTAGTGGCAACTTTATTGCCTCCTGTAACGATTGGCTTTTTTTGGTTGGCGAGAAGATTGGTAATTAAAGAGTTGGTTAGTGAGGTTAATAAGCGACTAAAAAAAATCAGCGAATTAGAGTCGAATGTGAATAAATCTAAAAAGTTAGTTACTGACTTGGAGAGCCACGTCTTAGCTACAAAAAAATCAATAGAGTTTATTAATCAAGAAGCTAAGGCGTCTAAATCATCTATTGAACAAATAGAAACTTTGAAGTCTCAGTTTTTGATGCAGTTACAAGTGATTATTTCTGAGGCTCAAGAAGCTAAATATCAGGCTATTCAAAAAATAAATTCTCCTGTGAAGTCGGGAACCAAGTCTGTGAAAAATACTCAGGAATCAAAATCATCTGAATCATCTGATCAACAGCCTGGTATGATTGTTGATGATTATTTGAAACAAGGGGAGACGCTATTTTCTGAAGGGAAATATAATGAGGCTTTGACAGCATTTGAGAAAGTTATTTCTCTGAATTCTGGTTTAAGTGAAGCTTGGTTTAAATGTGGTAATGTGTTTGTGAAATTACAGCGTTATGATGATGCTCTGACTGCTTACAATCGGGCTACGAATATTAATTCTGAAAGATTTGAATATTGGTTTAATCGTGGCAATGTTTTTGTGAGACTACAAAATTATGAAGAGGCATTAGGTTCTTATGATCGGGCTCTTTCTATTAAGCCAGAACATGTGGAAATTTGGCTAAATCGAGGTATTTTGCTGAGGAAGTTACACAAGTATAATGAAGCGCTTATTTCTTATGAACAAGCTCTTTTAGTTCAACCTAAAAATGTTGATGTTTTACATAACCTCGGTGTTTTATTGGGTAAAATGCAGCGTTATGAAGAGGCGATCGCTGCTTTTGAGCAAGCACTAAAAATTGCACCTGATAAATATGATATTTGGTATAATCGAGGTAATTTACTGGGCAGGTTGCAATCTTTTGATCAGGCAATTATTTCTTATGAAAAAGCGTTGAAAATTGAACCAGATCAATATGAAATTTGGTATAATAAGGGTGCTTTATTATGGCAGTTAGAAAGATTTGAAGAAGCGGTTAATTCCTACAATCAAGCTATTAGATTAATGCCAGATGATTATGAGGTTTGGCATAATCGAGGGGTGGCTTTAGATGCTTTAGAAAAGTATGAAGAAGCAGTTGCTTCATATGATAAAGCTATTAAAGTTCAGCCCCAATGTGATCAAGCCTTCTTGGGTAAAGCAGAAGTATTTTTGAAGTTAGAAAAGTATCAAGAAGCTCTAGATTGCTGTAATCATGCTATTAGTATTAAAGATAATAATTATGAAGCTTGGTTATGCCGAGGTCGAGTATCAGAAAAATTAGAGAATTATGAAGAGGCTTTGAGCAGTTATGATAAAACAATTGCTCTGAATAAGAATAGTTATGAAGCCTGGGGAAGAAAAGGTATAATTTTAGAAAAACTTGAACGCTACAAAGAAGCTTTGGTTTGTTATGATCGGGCTCTTGCTATTAAACCAGATGACTCAGAATCTCGGCGTAAACGTCGTACATTACTGTCAGAATTACAAGAGGAAAAGGTTTTAGTTGAAAAAAATTGATTATCTGATATTGAATTGAGCGATCGCTAGTATATTTTTTCAGGCAATATCTGCTGTGATGAATTACTTAATCAAAACATCTTGGTTTGTAGCTCTGCTTTATACCAATTTGCTAACTTTTTGTTATAACCATCACCTTAGGTGGACAAATATGATGCAGATTGATCATTTATATCAATAGCTCAATATTTGCCCATTCTACTACTTTGTATTATTGCGCCTTAGCGATAATTGTACGATGACGGTGAGTATTACAAGTAATTGTGGGAGTCATAAAACCAGCATTAATTAATTCTTGTTCAATATCTAGCGTAAAATACTGATCCAAATAAGGTTCTGTACTCTTCAATAAAGTCAAAATATAAGGTGACATTGTGCTATAAACTTGTGACTTAGGATTCATATCCATAATGGCAATACTACCATGAGGGCATAATAACCGCTTGGCCTCTTGAAATATTTTTTTAGTAGCTATTTGTGGTAGTTCGTGACATACCAAAGATAGAGAAATTAAATCAAAAGAAGTATCTGGTAAACCAGTTGCTTCAGCCGCTGCATGAACCCAATTAATATCTAAATTTTTTTGTTGAGAGCGATACAAAGCAACTGCTAAGAAATATGGAGATAAGTCTACTCCTATAAACTTAGCTTCAGGGTAAATTCTTTGTAGGGGAAAAGTGTTTAATCCCACACCACATCCTAAGTCTAAAATATCTTTTGGTGTCGGAATTTTAGCTTTCAAAATATCAAGGTAACTATTGCGCAGCCTAGCATCTCCCTGCAAGCCAGCGTCTGGCCAAATTCTGGCATGAACTGTCAATGATGCTACTTCTTCTTCTGTTGCTGCTAGCCAACTCATATTACCTTTTTCATAACCATGGAATGAAGTCAGGTAATATTCTGGATATACCAAATTAGGATTTTGTATTGCTTCCCATTCTCTATCCCAATTACACTCTGAAAGTTTCTTTGTTTGTTGGCGCCAGGGGACACCAATTTTTTCTGCACGTTTAATAATCATCTTCCGTGCTTGAGTTTTTGCTAAATTGGCTAAGGGTTGAATTGAAAGAATTCCATTGATTAGTTGTGATCTGAAATCAGGCTGGGATTTTACAGCAGCAGTCATTTTTTCTCCTTTAATTAGCGTTGCATATTTCTGGGATCTAGGGCATCTCGTAACCCATCTCCTAACAAATTAAACGCTAATACTGTCAGAATAATCAATAATGCTGGTGGCCATACTAACCATGGTTGCAATACTAGAATTGAAGCGTTAGTTGCTAAAGATAACATATTCCCCCAGGAGGGATCTGGTTGTTGAATGCCTAAACCAATTAAACTTAATACTGATTCAGAGATAATAAAACTAGGAATGGCTAGAGTAGCTGAGATAATGACATAAGTTGCTGTTTGGGGCAAGACGTGACGGATAATAATGTAAATGGAATTTGCACCCATCGCCCTGACTGCTTGCACAAATTCTCGTTCTTTAATTGATAAAACTTGTCCGCGAATGACTCTAGCTAATCCTGCCCAATTAATAAATGAGGTAATGACTACGATTAATAGAAATCTTTGGGCACTTGTTAAACGAGGTGGTAATATAGCCGCCAGGGCTACCAACAAATAAATACCAGGAATTGTCATTAGTACTTCAGCAAAACGCATCAAAATACTATCAACCCAGCCACCAAAATAACCAGAAATTCCGCCAATAATCATTCCGAGAGGAAAGTAAATCATAATCCCAACTAAACCAATAAATAGACTGATCCTACCACCAAAAACTAGACGACTAAATTGATCTCGCGCTTGTTCATCAGTGCCTAATAAGTTAAATTTAGCTTCACCTGTTGTACCGAATAAATGTCTATCCCATGGGAGGATGCCAAAGACTTTATAAGGTTTTCCTTTGACAAATAGACCAAGAGGAGATGGCTTATCCCACTCTATACTTAATTTGCGTAGTCCAGTTTCTAGATATACTGGGCCTTGAGTTGTGGGGTAAACGTGAGGACCAATAAACTCTCCGGATTGGTTTTGCCAGTAAATTTGAGTAGGTGGTAGTAGGGAGCCGTTAGGTTGAGATGCATAGGAGCTGTAGGGGGCAATGAAGTCAGCAGCAATTGCTAATATATAAAATAGTAATAGTAATAGTGCACCAAATCTGGCCAGAGGATTTTTTTTAAGATTTTTCCACCACTTCATTGATTTTAATCAGATAATTTAACTCGCTGCCCTCGGTTTCTTGATTTTCTGCGTCCAGAGGATTATAGAAAAAAGAGCCGGTTTGGGGTGGTAGTTTGGGATTAAGCACTACTTCTACAATACTTTTGATTACTCCAGTCAGAGAAATTGTTAATATTACTCCTAAAACCTCTCCCTATTTTACCACCGAATAGTAATGCAGCAAAAATAATGACTAGATTTAGCCCAGTTAAGTTTCCCATGACTCTAGGGGCGACTATATTATCCTGAATTTGTTGAATGGCGATCGCCACTATTAAAACTTTTAATCCTAACCACCAGTCTCTGAATGAAATTTTTTGATGAGGAAAAGAGCTATAAATTGCGATTAAAATTATTCTAACACTAATAGTAATTCTGATTCCTAATTTGAGAAAATTCAGACGAATTGTTCCTACAAAAGATTTAGAAAAAGAAGTTTTACTTAAACAAATTTGTCGAAAAGCTTGTATTAAAACATCAGCCATTTTCCTAATTAAGAAACCACGATAATATTTTTCCACACTAAATCTGGTTACGGAAAGGTACTTTTTCCCAAATCTTCTATAACTATGCATACCTCTTCTCTCTTGCCCTGCCCTCGTAATATCAGGAGTCGGCGCGGAAGAAGGAAGAAGGAAGCAGGAGGCGCTAAGGGAAAAAAGAAGGTATCAGGAGGAGAAAGTTTTTATCACTAATTAAGCGGACATTATATTAGTTGCACTATTGCTGGAGAAACGGTATTAGCATCATATACCTATTTAGGACGCCACATTCCAACTACAAACAAAAATTTTTATTCTAAATTTCTCTATTAATTTTATTCATTTATTCTATTAACTATGAATGCGTGGTTCTGGGTGTAAATTTATCAGTAATTCACTTTCAAATCTTGCTAATTCCTCTAATCTATTCTCAACTTTCTCTTGCTCAAAATAAGTTGTAACTAAAATCCAATATACTCCATAATGTCTAGCTTCAGATGCCATTAAGCTACGATAAAACTTAGCTAACTCTGGCTCAGGGCAGTAATTAGCAAGTAAACCTAAACGTTCGTGACTGCGAGCCTCTATTAAACCATACACTAATAATAAGTCTAACATTCTTTCAGGTTCATTCCGCCGAACTTGACTATTTAAAGCTGCTCCATAAGGAGGAGAATTGAGAGGAGCTAATGGAATATTGCGACGTTCTAACCATTGGTTTACTTGGTCAAAATGTTCTAATTCTTCACGGGCAATAGCAGTTAACATTTTCACAAGTTTGGCACTGGAGGGATAGCGAAACATTAAATTTAAAGCTACACTTGCTGCTTTACGTTCACAGTGGGAATGGTCTAATAATATGATGTCTAGATTAGTGATCGCTTGTTCTATCCAAGCTTGTGAAGTAGATTGTTTAAGATATTTAATAGTTACTGGTTTGGCTAGTGCCATATTTATTCCTTGTTTTCACTTTCATAACGTTCTTTTGCTGTTTTTTTCACATGCTCTGCAAAGTCTGGATAATTTTCTAAGACTTTTTTTAAAGTCGTCTTTATCTATAACAAATAATTCACAGTAAGTCAATGTGATAATTGATGCAGTACGTCGTTTTTTATATACTAGGGCAATCTCTCCAAAGAATGTACCTGCTCCCATATTTCTATATATAGTACCAGTTTTTTTCAGAGAAAGCTTGCACTAATCTCCGCTTAATAAAGTACATTTCATGCCTCCAGTTACCTTCCCGAATTATATATTCATTAGGTGACAATATTTCTGGTTTTAATGCCATGACTATTTGTTCCACAAAATGAGGTACTGCACCTTGAAATATAGGAACTTTTCAATTACTTCTCGATGTAAGTGCAGCACTAATTTTATTCTTAAAGGGTAGGGTAATTCTTCCAGGATATGACAGTCTCTAGTATCTCGGTTTTCCAGCTACCGATATTGATAGTAATTTCTAACTTTATGTTGTAAACTAGTAGAAATTTTCTTCTCTCTCATGTAGGTTTGAATTTGACCTAATTTTTCTCTATACCTAGCTTGAGCAGTATCCAAGTTAAAAACTAATGAGGAGACATTACCAATAATATAAACATACAGAGATACTCCTAAAAAACATGACCATTAAAATAAATATTACTTCAATCTCTGTAGTTGGCGTAATATCTCCATATCCCACAGTAGTAAGAGTTGTGATTGCCCAATAAAGAGAGTTCAAATATTAGGTTCTTTTACTTGTCGATTCCTAGGGATTTACTAATTAACCAGGAATTTTCGGAGTAAGTTTCCCAGCTGCCA
>JAJEAQ010000366.1 GCA_022822685.1 Trichodesmium sp. jk18x7bins.61 | reverse complement strand
GACTTACTCCGATTATGTAGTCATTTTGTTATCGCATTGACTCATCTGGGTGGGACACTTTTTCAGAAGGTTCGGTACTCTTCTCCGTATCAACTCCCCGTTAGCCCCTGGGTGCCTATACGCTTTGGCTCCTGATTGAGCCCTGCTGCCTGCTTCACTCTAAGATTCCGAGTATGGTTTCTTTCGGTGTGGCCTGGTAGGGATTCACGCCTTCCTTAGCGGGAGGGACTTGGCTTTTTATAGCTTCACCCACATTCTTTCCTCAGTTATCCGCCATGTGGGGAACACATGGGCTGGACTCTAGTCATACACCTCCTGTCGAACTCTTTTGTGAGCCTGTTGAGGTTCCTACTTAGAAACGAACCGCACTGATGTATCCCATACAACCCCGATTATTGAACTAGATAAAATCTGAAAAGGTTCTAGGAAAATAATTTTAACCATAAATTGGGTGAATTTTCTTAATGTAGTACACTGAGACGACTTATAGCGGTTTTGACAAAGGTAGACTACAGAAACAGCAGTAAGTATACCTAAAATTTGAGGAGTCATAGTACTAATAATTGTGGTCTATATTAATGAAAACTGCTATAAGTATTGCTTTAGAAAAAATGCCTGAACCTGGCCAGAGCAAGAATTAAACTCAAAAAGCTCATGCACTATTTTAGCTGTGTCAGTCCACTAGCGATCGCAACCACTGATAAAATTCATAAAATGAATGCTATTATCAGAAAAGTTGGCAATATTTTACATATAAATAAGTTATGCTAAGAGCAATTTTGTTTGACCTCGATGGTACTCTAGCAAATACAGACCCCTGGCATTATAAAACCTGGAAAGATATTTTAAATGATTATGGTGTGGCAATTGATCATAACTCTTATAAACTGTCTATTAGTGGTAGAACTAATCCAGTAATTATTCAAGACTTGCTCCCACATTTGTCAACTACCGCAGCAGAAGAATTAGCTATTTATAAGGAAGCTAGATTTCGGGAAATTGCTTCAAGCTTACAACCTTTAACAGGTTTATTAGAGTTTATTGAATGGATTGAAAAGCAAAAATTACAGAAAGCAGTTGTGACAAATGCACCTCCAGAAAATGCTAAGTTCATGCTAGATGTTTTGCAGTTAGCAGATATTTTTGAGCTAGTAATATTAGCTGGAGAAATGACAGTCGCAAAACCAGATCCAGCACCATATAAATTATGTTTAGAAAAGTTGAGAGTTTCTGCTCAAGAGGCAATTGCTTTTGAAGATTCACCTTCTGGGATTAAGTCGGCGGAGGGAGCAGAGATATACACAATAGGAGTTGCTTCTACCCATCAGCCGGAATCTTTACTAGAAGTCGGAGCAAGTATAGTTATTAATGATTTTAGTGACCAAAAATTACAGAAACTTTTAGACAACTGGAATATTTATCCTACAGATCAACCTACTTAAAACTACTTCCATGAAATCTCAACATCATTATGAAGTAAAACGAATTGATAATAAGTTGCTCCCAGAAGGAATTTTTAATTTTGTGCATAGTGTTGATGGATGATTTTGCTAGTTCTGAAAATTTCTATCCTAATGGCAAAATTTATAGCGATCGCCTCCGCTAGTACAATCACAAAATCATATTTAGTTGCTCCTAAAATTCAGCACAGCCGTGATAATTTGCCCGATAAATTTAGGCAATAAAAATCACAACTAGATAAATTAGTAGTCCTAAAAATAATTACTTGTGTACCACTACCGATAAATTATGTTACCCAAGCCAAACAAAATCTGTAACTTACAATCTGGGCTAGTTGGAAACCTTTCAGTATCGGCGAAAAATACCTCAATAACGATTAGACTTGTCACTTGATAACAGAAAAAAAGGCGAAAACCCTGACTCTCTAAAGCGATTTTAGCTATTTAGGACTCAAAAAGGTTGAAATAACTGCTCCGTCTAGGTTTTAGGGATTTTGTTGCTCTACTTAGCCACAACCCTATTAATTATTGAGACTTAATGTCATCATGAATTCCGCAAAAGCACTATATATAGTAATTTAAAACTATCGCGCAACAGTATATATAGCGTTTACTATCCCCAAATGCGTAAGTCCTGTAAATGTTTGTTACAGCTATCATCTGGAGGTTTTATACCAAATCCGCTTTAGTAAGGAGATATTCAATAAAGTCAAAGTCTCTACCTCGATAGGATTTGAGGATAGGAGATAACTAGCCTACAATAACCGGATTTGGTATTAGATAGAACTACAGTTTCCTTTTATATCAAAAATTTTGAAGGAAATTTGTCATAAGTTAAAAAAATTAAATAATTGTAAAAATATCCAGATAAATCTAAAAGGGTAATACAAATCAGAAGAATTAATTATTTACCTTAATTAAGCTACAGATTGAAAATAAAAAATCTAAAAATTAAGAATGTAATACAATGAATAAGTGTATATACTTTATTGTCAATAACAGTAAAAACATCTAGATAAAAAAGTGCAAATGAGTTACCCAATCAGCAATTGTTGCGGTTGATGTTGATTTGGCAAGATGCTTTAGCTGAACATGCAGAATTATTGGGGCAATTATGGCTACAATGGCAAGAAGGGATTCTCAGGCAAATTTGGGAACAGCGACAAAATCAGGTGCGACAACAAGTAATAAAGTTTCCAGGAGGAGAGCCGTTAGTTAAATTGGGTGATTTAATTTGGCAACAAGTTAGGAGAGCCTCTATCGCGACAATTAGAAGCAAATCTATGGCAACCTCTGGCTAGTCAACCCTTGATGAGAGAATGGGAAGAACAGATTAAGCAACCTCTACAACAAATAGGAGGAGCAGTAGGGTTAGTCTTGAATATTAGCCAAAATCTCATGGCAAGTTCCATTGAAATGGTGGACTACCGCATTTCAGTACTTAAGTGTAGCTACGATCGCCAAAAATGGCAGGCACTGCAAGGGTTGGTTGCAGAATGTGGGTTTGCATGCCACTAGAAAATACTTGCTTGGTATGCGATCGCCCAGTTAAACTATATCAGGATGAGCAAAACCGTTTTCATGCTGAAGGGGAATCAGCGATTAGATTTGTAGATGGCTATCGTATCTATGCTGATCATGGGGTGAGGTGGCCAGAAAAATATGGGTTACTACATCCGAACCGATGGCAGGCAGAATGGTTATTGTCGGAAGAAAATGCAGAATTACGACGGGTATTAATTCAGGGAATAGGTTACAGTCGGATTTGTCAGGAATTGCAAGCAGAAGAATTAGATAGTTGGCAGGAGTATAGTTTACTGAGAATAGATAATGATATAGATGGTGCGACCTATCTATCTATTGAAAATGACTTGCCCCAGTACAAATTATATTCATGCTACGCGGGTGCCACCAGATGTTACTACAGCAAGGGAAGGTATTACCTGGATTAACTGGAGAGTTTATCCAGAAGAATTTTTAGTGGAAAGTTAGTAAATGTCACAGAAACTGATTACTAAGCTGAAACCTGAGCAAGAAGCTCTGATTGGAGTTGCTCGGAAAAAGTGGCATTCATTAACACATGATACTTAACCTACGAATCGTCAAAAAGCTGCTGAAGCGATTCAACTAGCTTATGCTGTAATGGGCGATTCAAATCCAGAGATTGTTTTTTGTCAAAGCCCTTATGCAGGAAATATTCATACCTTAAGAGTACCTCCTAATTAAATTCTGCCAAGGAAGCAGTTAACTGGATTAATTCGGGAATTTGCCCTGAATAGTTTTCTGTGCAAACTTGATTTCTGCCTGCTGCTTTACTCTCAACCCTCTGGGCAAATAAGATGCTCTGGAGTACTTTCCTTGCTATCTTAACTATAAGTGTATAACCGGACATATAATATTAATACTGGTGGCAGCCTAAAACCAGCGCAGGGAGCCTAATACATCCTCCCACCTTCAATTAAAGCCTGAAACTTAGGATTTAACTTCACATTACAAAAATCAGCATCAGTTTTTGCCATCTCTCGGTAGGGTTGGCCAGCACCTAAATTAATAGCTTGTTCCAAGTTTTCAATTGCTAAATATACCTTATCCTGTAAAGCATAACAACGAGCTTTATTATAGTAAGCCAAACAATAATCTGCCTGAGTTCTTATTGCTTGATCAAAACAAGCGATCGCCTCATACCAATCTCCTAAATTACACAAAGCCTGACCTAAATTATTCCAAGCTTCTTGATAGTCAACTTTAATATCTATTGCCTTCTCATAACTAACAATTTCTGCTTCTGTGTTTCCTAAATAAAACAAAGTTTTTCCTCTTAAATTCCAAGCTTCATAAGAATTAGGTTTAAGCTTGATCACCTGTTCAAAACAATTTAAAGCTTCTTGATACCTTCCTAATTCAAACAGTGCTTTACCTTGATTATACCAAGCTCGATATAAATTTGGTCTAATTTGTGTTGCTTGTTTGTAATTCTCACTTGCTTCTCGGTAATGCCCTAAAGCGCTCCAAGTATTTCCTGCATTATACCAGGCTTGATATAAATCTGGTTTAATCTTTATAGCTCTCTCAAAAGAACTTATAGCTTCCCGATAACGTTCTAAATCGTTGAGTAAATTGCCTCGATTATACCAGACTAAATAAGAATCTGGTTGAATCTCTATAGCCAGATTAAAGTTATTTAAAGCCGACTGTAATCTACCTATTTGTTTCAAGGCATTACCTCGATTATTCCAGGCTTCATAGTAATCTGGTTTAATTTTTATTGCCTGATTAAAAGCAGTAATAGCCTGCCGATATTTTCCCAATTTACTGAGATTTATTCCCACATTGTACCAGCCCTGATAATCATCTGAAGAGATTTGTATTGGTCCATATTTCATTTGTTGAAGGAAAAAGGAAGGAGGAAGAAATAGGTTTAATCAGCATTGAGTTTTGATTTTTTCCTTCCAAATAGAAAAGGAGTGCTATAAGTCCAGCATAGAATTATATCATGTCCAGTTATAGACTCACTATTAAGAAACTTCCAAATCAAAAAATATGCCAAATTTTATTGATGGGGTGTCCCTACCTCTGCCAGCATTATACCAAATCAGGTTATTGTAGGGTAGTTATATCATGCTGGGATGATGAGTAAATAATTAATACCAAATTCAAAAAATATATAGCGCGAAGCGCTGGTATAGTTACAGATTGAAACAGGGTAACTGCTCAGTAAAAGGAGATTCAATCCTGATTTGTAAATATGCCAGAGCGAAGCGCTATACCTGTAGTAAAATTCCCACCCCTAACTCCCAATTCCACGCTTTTTAACTCCTACCAAAGTAAACTCTGTAGCCAATATATTTGAAAATGGTATCAGTATCCCTAGTTTGAGGCCACCAGAAATCAGGTTAACCCCTAAGCAAATTAATGATGAGGTAGAAAAAAGGAGAAGATGTATTCAACTTTCTGGAGCACTCCCCTACTTCCGTAATCTCTCACTCGCTCATATCATGTCCAGTAAACTAACCATAATAAACGAAGTAGGTAGGGTTGAGGTAAGGAAACCCAACCACACATACTATGGTTAATTAATGCAACTTGGTATCACTCCCCTGATATCTTCATCATCTTCAATCATTAAATAAATAGCCCAAATTGCCATAGCCCTGAGATAATGACTAGCCCGAAAAGTACCCACTGCTGTAATAGCTTCTGGGGTACGGAATTGTAAACCATTTTCATAAATTTGTCGCACCACCGCTTCAGTTATTTCCAAAGCCTCTTTTTTCATACCAATTTGCACCAGAAAAGCAGCTAAACCAAAATTAATTCCTGTCCAGATCTCTAACGGATGAGTTGCATTAGGATTTTCTGGAGTACCATCAGGTAATACTCCATTAGCTACACCAAACTTGCCATTATGAAATTTTTTAAAACAAGAATTATAGACAGTCTTTAAAGCAGATAAAGCTCTTTTAGCGGGTACAATATCAGGCAAATTTAACAACTTTGCATAAAATTGACCGCATAATTGATCAGCCATTACCACTGCCGAATTACTCTCACTATCTAAACGATAATATTGCCCATTCCAGAGCTTTTCCTGATAAACAGGTAATGCTTTTTCCAACCAACTTTGATAAACAAAAATTTGATTGCTAATTGCATCTACAGAATTTTTATCAACCTCAGACTCAAAACCCTGCGGTGGATAATAAGGAATTTCTCTCGGATGCTCAATTAAAACTTTACCGATCGCGATCGCCGCTTCTAAGGCAGCCAACCACAACCCACCACAATAAGCACTCACACCCTGCAACTGCCAATCATCAAAAGTTTGGTCAGGCGCTCCCTCATTTTCCGGGATGCCATCATTATCCTGATCAAAACCTTTGAGATATGCCAGAGTTTCCCCAACCGCAGACCAGCATTCCCACAAAAATTCGTAATCATCCCCACCAGTCAACAAAAAATCCCGATACACCTGCAACACAAAATCACTAGACAAATCCTTCCACTGATTACAATCCTGATAGCTAGTATAATTCGTCTTTTCCCAAGGATGTTCATTTGGTGCGCCTAAATCGTGGGGAGTTGCACCTGCCTTTTTTCTGACTGCCGATGCTTGATTGTAACCAATAACTCTCAGTGTCTCATCCGCAGTCGCGATCGCCCGCGCAAATGCTACTAAAACTGACTTTTCCAAATCCGGCCACAACATCAGCAGACCAAAAGAGCCATACAAGCGCACATCTAAACTCTCATACCAACGATAATCAAGACATTCAAGCACAGCAAACTGACCTTTAGGATCCCGTTCATTAGCCGCACTCCAAAGAGTTCCCCCACTGGCGAGATCGTAAAGTTCATTAAACAAAGCCATCTTAAACCACCCCGGCAAATCTTCCCGTTGCAGAATTTGGTTTTGCCAAGCTTCAATATTTTCGCGCCAGACTTGATAATGCTTCATAGCAGTGCGAATCATCGACCAGGCATTTTTCCCGTTGCGACCATAAAAATCTGTATAACGGCGGTAATATGAAATTCCAGCACTAAACTCAGTCACTGGCAAATCCCAAGCCAAGAAGAAAGGTATTTTCCGAGATTTTCCTGGCCTGATGGTAAAACGAACTGATATCGCTACCCCAATTTGCTCTCCATCTTTTGCAGGTAGTTCGTTATATTCATCGACAAGAGTACCATCCATTGCGAAGTAACACCAAATTTCCTCCCCACTGCCTGCCGGATTCCAGCGTGTATAATAGTTGACTTCAACCGCAGCACTGGTAAATGTGCCGATCGCCATTTGCCCTTCCCCTTCTTTCGGCTCTTCGGCAAGACTTAACTGTGTCATTGTGCAACCGATGCGATGGAAGTCTTCCACTAATAAATTCAAGTTATCTGCACTCTCTCCCCACCTGGGTTGATATTCATAGACTGGGCTACCATCACCTCGCACAGTTACTTGTGGTGTTTTTAGAGAGTTGGTAAACCAGCCAATCGTATTTTGCCAAGTGAGCATGATGCTGAGTGTAATCGGTTCATCAGTAGGATTATGAGCCACCCATTCAAATATCGCGATCGGATAACTGGTTTCTTGATAATTACCTGCCCAAATGGGAGAAAATTGTTCGCAGCTTAATTGTGCAGTCAATACATTTTCATAGATAAACCAACTACGAGGATAAAGAGCATGATAAGTGCCAGTATGTAAACCTGCTTTTTCTTTGGGATACCACTGCCAAGCCGAAAGACTACCATCAGTTGGTGGTTGAGTACATAGAGAGTATGCTTGTTTGTTACCTTTTGTTTGTTCAAAAACGCTAAATTGGCAGGCCGGCAAATTTTGATGAATGTGTTCGCCACCATCAAGATGCCAGAGATTAAAATCCCCTTTTGGGGAACGACCAATTGCACCTGCACCAAAACCACCTAGAGGCATTCCATGCCATGGACCATCATCAAGATTACTGCTATAGCGAACTGTGTAAGGTTTGTCCCAATCTAGACCGATAGGACGATTCCAGGTATAGGGTGGAATGTTTGGGGAAGGACTTTGTTTATTCATTCAACGGCAAAAAATTGACATAATGGCAGTTTGTATTAATAATGACACACTCAGATTCAATAGTTACTATTTTTCTTAATTCCTCATATTTGAGAGTCATAAATTTGCCTAATTATCTTAGTCCTTTATCAGTAAAAAGCGATTTTTAATCCCATCAGTAGTTAAGATTATGTTATTTGATTACCTAGGAATTTAGCGATAGTTAATGAAACTTCTTTTCCTTTTACATCTAGAGTTAAATTGTTTTTGAAGCAGCTCCTGTGAGCATGGGCGATCGCCCTGGCGTAAATTGACTTCCTCACCTCCAGTCAAGATTTAAGATCATGTCCGGTTAAATACGTATAAATAAATTATTGTTAAAGTAGTCAGTAGTCAGGAGTTAAGAGGGAGGGATTAAAGAATATAGAGTAGATACTGTAGGAGATGTTTCTCCCTGATTGTCAACCCAATCATTTTATTTATCACTAATTATCCGGACTTTATCTAACTTGCCGGGCTGGAAGTCATCGGCTCTCATAAATTGGGAGTGTCCGGTTCAAAGATAAGAATAGGCAGATTTATATGGATAAATGATATTAGACATGAATGTTTATTTCGAGTTATAAATTCACCTAATTATCTGACTTTGTGATCTGGAAAAATTAATTCTCAATCCCATCAGTAGTTAAGATTGTTTGATTTGATTAGCTAGGTATTTAGCGATCGTTTCTGAAACTTCTTTACCTTTCACATCTAAAGTTAAAACGTGACCAGAATCATCAAACCAAGCTACTTCAACACTACCTTTAACTTTGGCTTTAATCCACTTTACTACTATAGAATCAATCAAAGGATCTTGATGAGAATGAACCACTAATGTAGGGCAGGTAATTCGAGAAAGATATTGACGAGCATGTAAAGCGATTCTCTGAAGTGCTAGCCCTGCTTTAGAGTTTTCAAATAGATAATTAGGATTATAAAAATTATCAGGATGCTTAGGCATTGAAATATTTATCCAACCGAATAAACCAATTAAAATTTCACCTCGGAGTGGTAATTTAATTGCTGGAGCTGTCACGGTGCAAGCATCAACCAATCCTTCACTTGCCATTGTTAAAGCGATCGCTCCACCCATAGAATGTCCAAAAATTCCGACAAATTTATAATGTTTTCTGGCTTGGCTAATTTCTTGACGTACTGCCTCAAACATCCCTTCTTTAGTCATTTTAGGAAACTCACTTTTTTGCTCTTCAAGTCGAGAATAACCATGGCCTGGTAAAAGAGGTGCTATTGCATCCATACCAAGTTGTAAACAAGCTTTTCCTACGGGGCGAACTTCATAGGGAGTAGCAGTAAATCCATGTAAACAAATTACCACTGCATTTGCTTGATTTTGTTCATTTTGATCATACCATGGTAGGCCATCTGACCAAAGTTTATTTTCATATTCTGTGGGCACATTTTCAAAACCAGAGAAATAAGATAGTTCGTTAGAAATCATTTGTTTTGAATTTAGTATGTAAATCTTCCCTTTCTATTTCAGTTGATATTAGGTTTAAATATTCCATAAATTCCTAATTATTGGTCTTCAATTAAAAGAAATTGACCTTTAATTATATTAATATTAAAAGTTATCTAATTTTCAGCAGAGAATAAATATTATGTAGATTTATTTGAATTACCTTCCATCTAAATTTTTTTTTCACAAGTTATAGATGCAAAAAATTGTTGAAGAGCTTGGATGTATTGACTACCGCCAGCATTACTAACATCATCATGTCCAGCATTTGGTATTAATCGTAGTTGTTTAGGCTCTGGCGCAGCTGCAAACAATCTCTGACTCATAATTGCAGGCACAACTGTATCTTTCATACCATGAATAAATAATACTGGCATTTGTAATGACTTCACTTTGCTAATAAAGTCAAATTTTTGAGTGAGCAATAAATTGAGGGGAAATATTTGGATTCGACGTTTGTATTTAGCCATTTCTAGGATGGAAGTAAAACAACCTTCAGCTATTAATCCTGCTGCTTGTGGTTGTTGAAGACATAAGTTAACAGCGATCGCTCCTCCCAGAGAATATCCATAAATAAAGATTTCTGCTGGTGAAAAACTTTTTTCTCGAATCAAATAATTCCAAGCGATCAAAGCATCTTCATAAACTCTAGCTTCTGTGGGGAAAGGCCCTTGGCTATTACCATATCCCCGATAATCAATCATAAATACTGAAAACCCCAACTGATATAATTTAGCAACCCGATCAAGATTGCAACTGTTTTCCTGAGCTGCCATATTGCCACTAGCACCATGCAAAAAGAGAATAACTTTAGCATTAGGTTGAGTTTGGGGAATCCACCAACCAGATATATTTTCTCTCTGCTGATTAGAATTTGGAATTGATAACCAAATTTCTTGATAAGGAAGATTAATAGTAGCAGGAGTTACTAACACCACTGCTTTAGGAGTGAATATCAATCTGTTTTGCAGCCATCTTAGCAGCATAAAAGCAGAAGCATAGATCGTTGTTAAACATATTAATAGAAATGTCAATGAAATATGAAAAATAGTCATTAGTTATAAATTAACAGAATATGCTCACTTTCCATTTTATCAAATTTTTTCTGTCAATTAATTTGAGGCATCAAATTTATTCTATGCTTGAACTATCAAGGAAGTGATGGAGCCTAGGAAATGAAGTTTTAATTGACAACGCTATACTTCTTTAATCATCTCAAAACTACT